>JBHHXQ010000032.1:0-14427 GCA_046757105.1 Candidatus Krumholzibacteriia bacterium | reverse complement strand
CCGCCTCGGCGACCGCGTCGAGCACCGCGTGCTTGGCCGCGATTGATCCCGCACGCACGCGGTCCTCGTAGGCGAAACCGCCGGCGATCACGTAGCCGTCGAAGCCGGCGCAGCGTGCGTACGGCGCGTTCCAGCGCAGCAGCTCCGGCTCGGCTCCGGCGGCCCGCAACGCATGGCGCGTTTCGAGGATGCAGTTGGTGCCCGGGAAGGTGACGACGGCGATGCGGGTCACGCCGGCACCTCCTCTCGCAGCACTGCATCGAGTCCGTGGCGCCACGCGCGTGCCAGCGGCTCGAGGGCCAGCGTCCAGGAGCCGTCCGCCGCGTCGATCTGCAGCTGTGGGCGCGACAGCACCACGCCCAGACGACGCACCTCGACGCGGTGGGTGGCGCACATCGATTCGAACTGCGCCGCGTGCTCGGCCTGCACCTCGCAGATGAATCCCGGGGACTCCGAGAACATCGCGGCCAGCGCCGATCGGTTCGATTCCGGAAGCATGCAACGCACACCGAGTCTCGGGCGGCCGCTTCTCCCGAAGGCCATCTCGACCAGTGCCAGGAGGAGTCCGCCGTCGCTCAGATCGTGACACGCCTGCACCAGACCGGAGTCGAAGGCATCGAGCACGGCGAGCATGCGATCGCGCTCCGCATCCACATCGAGCGCCGGCAGGTCGTCCTGTTCGAGGAGATCCAGCTGGCGGGTGGCCTGCGCGTACAGGCTTCCCCCGAGGGCTCCGCACGGAGTCCCGACGTGGAAGAGCAGGTCGTCCGCCTGCTTCAGCACCAGGCCGCGCGCCGTCGCATAGTCACACAGGACACCCAGGCAGGCGACGATCGGCGTCGGCGGAATCGCCCGGCCTGCGCGGCTCTCGTTGTACAGGCTGACGTTTCCGGAAACGAACGCCAACGCGGCGCCCGGGTGGCCGCGCAGGCCCAGCGCGCGGGCCGCATCGCCCAGCCCGCGCACGCTGTCGTCCAGGTCCTGCATGCCGTGCGGTGTCTCCGGGCTGCCGGAGTTCAGGCAGTCGGTCAGCGCCCACGGCGTTGCCCCCACAGCGACGACGTTGCGGGCCGCCTCGCACACCGCCGCCGCGGCGCCACGCCAGGCATCGCGCTTGCCGAGACGTGCGGGCCCGGCGACGGCGATCGCGATCCCCAGCGGCTCTTCTCGACGCAGGACCAGGACACCGGCATCCGCGTCGCCCGGGCGCAACGACGTGCGCCCCTGCACGTCGCAGTCGTAGTGCGCAAAGATGCCGTAGCGCGAGGAGCCTCCCGCGGACGCGAGCACCGCATGCAGATCCTGCTCGAGATCGCGCTTCGCGAGGGCCTGGCGCGCCGCGCGCGCGTCGCGCTTCGGTTGCACGCGCACCGCGCGCGGCCACTCGACGTCGAGCTGTCGGGTGATCCACTCGGTGGGCAGATCCACGTGCAGGCGACCGTCCCGGCATGCGCGGTAGCGCGCTCCGGGGTCGAAGCGCCCGACGACGCGCGCCCCGGCGCCGCGCACCATGGCACCGAGCTCGAAGTCCCGCTCGTAGATGCCGCGCAGCTCCCCGGCGAGTGGTTCCGGAACGGCGAGCACGTAGCGCTCCTGCGTCTCCGCCACCAGCAGGACCGCCGCCGTCCGGTCGCCCTGGTCCGCGTGCACCGCATCGAGATTCAGCGCGAGCCCGAGCTCCGCGGCCATCTCGGATGAGGCACCGCCGAGCCCCGCGGCTCCGAGGTCCTTCATGGCGAACGGCGCGCCGTGCCGCCGCAGGCACGCGATCGCCGCCTTGTTGGCCTCGGTGAGCACGCGCTTGAAAAAGGGATCCGGCAGCTGCACGGCGCCGCGCTCCTGGGTCTCCTCGTCGGTGTCCAGGACGACGGACGCGAACGAGGCTCCGCCGACGCCGCTGTCGTCGGTCGGCTTGCCGACGAGCAGCAGCACGTAACCTTCGCGTCCCGCGACCTGCGGTGCGCGACTTGGAATCAGCTCGTCCTCGTCGAGGATTCCGAGCGCCACGACGTTCACCAGGCAGTTGTCGTCGAAGCCGGCCTCGAAGTCGACCTCGCCCCCGAGGTTGGGCACGCCGAGGGCGTTGCCGTAGGCGGCGATGCCGCTCACGACAGCGCGCACGATCTGCCGCACGTTCTCGCCCTGCGGGCCGTCGGGATCCCCGAAACGCAGCGCGTCGAGGACGCCGACCACCTCGGCGCCCATGCAGTAGACGTCGCGCACGATGCCACCGACGCCGGTGGCTGCACCCTCGTAGGGCAGCAGCTGACTCGGATGATTGTGGCTCTCGTGTGCAATGGCGATGCAGCGCGCCCGTCCGTCTCCGCCGGTCCCGGCGTCGGCGAGCCGGGCGCGGCCGTCCGGGCCGACGCGCGGCAGGCGCACGACGCCAGCGTCGGCGCCGGGTCCCAGAACGACGTTCGGCGAGCGCGTCGGCAGCCGGCGCAGGAGGGTCCGCGTGCTCTTGTAGGAGCAGTGCTCGCTCCACATGCTGTCGAGGAGAGCCAGCTCCGCCGCGGTCGGCCGGCGCTCGAGCTTGCGGACGAGCCTGCGGACGTCCTCGGGGCGCAGGTGCAGACCGAGCCCCTGCAGGGCGCGTTCGATCTCGCCGTCGTCGAGACCGTGCAGCGGCACTCCGGGGGCTCTCTCCAGCACGTCAGTCGGCCTCCCCGCCGAGAACACGGTCGAAGAGCCGCTCCACGTGGCGCAGGTGCTGCTCGAGATCGAACGTGCGCTCGGTGGTCTGACGTCCCAGCGCCCGCACGATCCCCGGAGTCTCGAGCGCCACCTCGCGCAGGCCGCGGTCGCTGTCCCGGGCCGCGAGGCTGGCCGACTGCACCAGCCGGTAGGCCTCCTCGCGCAGCAGGCCGGCGCCCACCAGGTGCAGCAGCAGGCCCTGCGAGAACACCAGACCGCGCGTCGCCTCCAGGTTGCGCCGCATCCGTTCCGGATACACCACCAGCCGGTCCAGCATGCGGGTCGCGAGGTCGAGCCCGTAGTCGGCGGCCAGACAGGCGTCGGGCAACATGACACGCTCGATGGAGCTGTGCGAGATGTCGCGCTCGTGCCACAGCGCCACGTTCTCGAGCGCCGGCGCCACGTGCGAGCGCAGGAGCCGGGAGAGGCCGACGAGCCGCTCGCTGCGGATCGGATTGCGTTTGTGTGGCATCGCGGAGCTGCCCTTCTGCTGGGCGCCGAAGCGCTCCTCGACCTCGAGCACCTCGGTGCGCTGCAGGTGGCGGATCTCGGTGCCGATGCGTTCGAGACAAGCTCCGAGAAAGGCCAGGCTGGCGATGAAGCCAGCGTGCCGATCGCGCGGCACCACCTGCGTCGCCAGCGGCTCCGGGCGCAAGCCGAGGGCGCCGCAGACGTGCTGCTCCACCTCGGGTTCCAGGTACGCGAAGGTCCCGACCGCCCCCGAGAGCTTCCCGACCGCCACCCCGGCCAGGGCGGCTTGCAGCCGCCGCTCGACGCGTCCCGCCTCGGAGTACCAGTGCAGCACCTTGAGGCCGAAGGTGATCGGCTCGGCGTGGACCCCGTGTGTGCGGCCGACCATGGGCGTGCGCTTGAACTCGAGCGCGCGACGCCGCAGAACCGCGCGCAGCTTGCCGACGCCGTCGAGCAGCAGGCGGCCGCTGTCGCGCAGCTGCACGGCCAGCGCGGTGTCGAGGATGTCCGAGCTCGTCAGTCCGAAGTGCACGTGGCGCGAGGCCGGACCGATCGAGTCCGAGAGAACGTCCACGAAGGCCGCGACGTCGTGCTGCGTTTCGGCCTCACGCTTCTGCACACGCTCGAGGTCGACCGCGGCGCGCTCACGGATCTCGCGAGCTTCCTCGCTGGAGATCTCGCCCAGCTCCGCGCGCGCCTCGCAGGTGAGGATCTCGATCTCCTGCCACAGTTTCAGGCGGTTCTGGTCGCTCCAGATCGCGGACATCGCCGGGCGGCTGTAGCGCGGGATCAACACGTCTCCTTCTCGGCCAGCCCGACCGCCGGTGCCGCCACGCTTCGAGCCGGACGCGCGGTCCGGCGGCCAACGATCCGTGGAACTGCACATGTCGGTGCGACGGGGGATCAGCCCAGACGACGTGGGCGGCGGCGGAGCCGTTCAGCCCGCGTCGACGGGTTCTCGAGTACATCTAGCATCGCGCTCACCAGCTGTCCATCGCGCTTTCGGAAGAACTGGACCTCGATGGGTTCGCCACCCACACGTGTGTCGAAGAGGATGCGCTCGGCGCGAGCGCGGGAGTAGGGATCCTGGCCATTGATGGTGTGGATCACGTCACCGACCTCGATCCCGGCGACGTCCGCCGGGCTGTCCGGCTCGACCGACCCGACGATCAGGACGCCGTCCTCCTCGGCCATGTTGATCGCGGCGCGCACGTCGGGCGGCACGACCTCGTCCAGCCGCCAGCCCACCCATGGCGTGCGCACCTGGCCGAAGTCGCGCAGCTCCTCCGCCACCCACTTCACCGTGTTGATGGGGATCGAGAAGTTCACGCCGACGTTCGACTGCCCGGCGGTCGGGTTGATCAGCGCCATGTTGGCGCCGATCACCTCGCCGGTGGTGTTCACCAGCGGCCCACCGCTGTTGCCGATGTTGATCGCCGCATCCGTCTGCAGCAGGTTGAAGTAGGGCCAGCCGACCTCCGTCTGGGGCGGCGGGCGGATGTCGCGATTCACGGCGCTGATGACCCCGACGCTCACCGAAGGTTGCGGGTCGTCGAGCTTGTTCCCGAACGGGCTGCCGATGGCGATGGCCCACTCGCCGACCATGAGGTCATCGCTGTCCCCGAGCGTTGCGGCCGAGAGATCCAGATCGGTGTCGACGCGAAGCAGCGCGAGATCGAATCGCGGCGCCAGACCGACGATTTCGGCGTGCGCGCTGCTGCCGTCGCCGAGGCTCACCACTAGATCGGTGGCGCCGCGCACCACGTGTTCGGTCGTGATGATGTACCCCGCCGGATCGATGAGGAAGCCACTGCCGATCCACTGCATCGACACGACGCGCTGGCGCCGGAACGGCCAGGTGAACAGATCGTGCACGGGTGAGCGTACGATGCGCGGGCCCGCAGCGCTGATGGTCACCACCGCGCGGCGCGTCATCTCGACCGCGTTCACGATGGCGTTGCGCCTCGATGCGTGCAGGAGCGAGGCGGAGTCGACGGGGCCATCCGCGCCCGGCTCTGCCGGCAAGGCGCTCCCCCGCGCGTCCGTGCGGACCGCCCCCGGGCCCTCGAGACGACCCGTCCCCAGCAGAACGAGCAACACGACAAGTCCCACCACCATCCCCGTGAATAGACCGAGGAGATAGGGCTGCCAGCGTGGCCACCGCTCGGAGAATGTCGTTTCGTACACGGATCAGCTCCGGGTCCAGTCGGCGAGGTACTCCGCGTGCAGGGTCTCGGTCAGCGGGTGTCGCACGAGTTCTTCGAGAACGGCGAGTGGCATGGTACACGCGTCCGCGCCCAGGAGCGCCGACTCCTGCACGTGCATCACGCTGCGCACGCTGGCCACCATGATCTGGGTGTCGAACTCGTAGTTGTCGTAGATGTCGACGATCTGCGCCACCAGCTCCGTGCCGGACGCTCCGAGGGCATCCACACGTCCCACGAACGGGCTCACGAACCACGCACCGCACCTCGCCGCGAGCAGCGCCTGACTGGCGCTGCAGCACAACGTGGCGTGCGTGCGGATCCCTTCGCTGCGCAGTCGCGACATCGCACCCAGGCCGTCGCCGTGCAACGGCACCTTGATGACGACGTTGTCGTGCAGGCGAGCCGCGGCCCGGCCTGCCTCGACGATGCGCTCTCGGTTGTCGCCGCGCACCGGGACGCTCACGGGTCCGTCGACGATGCTGCAGATCTCCGGCACGAGTTCCGCGACGGGGACGTCGCACGCGGCCAGAAGCCCGGGGTTGGTGGTCACCCCGTCCAGGACGCCGAGCGCGGCGGCGGCGCGGATCTCATCGAGATCCGCACTGTCGATGAAGAGCTTCATGGCCAACTCCAGCACTGCAACGCGGGCTTGTCCCTCAAGCTAAGGAGTGTGGGCGCCCGCGTCAACGATGCGCGGCGAGGCGGCACCATTCACGTTCGGGTAGCGCACGTCGACCAGGAACAGACCGTGGGGCGGCAGACAAGGTCCCCCACGGCTGCGATCGCGCGTCCGCAGGATCTCCTGCACGGCGGACGGCCGGAACCGCCCGCGCCCCACTTCGACGAGGACCCCGGTCAAGCGGCGGACCATGTTGTGCAGGAAGCGATTCGCGGTGATCTCGAAGAACACCGCCGTGTCGTTCGCGTGCACCTCGGCGCGCCCCACGACACAACGGCAACGATCGCCCGCGTCGCTGGCCGCGAAGGCGGTGAAGTCCTGGTCGCCCAGGAAAAGCTCCGCCGCCTCACGCATGGCATCGACGTCCACGGGCCTGGGGAGCTCGTAGTAGAAACGCCGCCACAGGGCGCTCGACTGCCGCAACATCTGATACCGATAGCAGCGCGCCACCGCGCTGTGCCGGGCCGAGAATCCCTCCGGCACCGTCCGCACGCGCAGCACCCGGACGTCCGCCGGCAGCAGCGCGTTCAGACCGCGCTGCAGGGTCGCAGTCTCGAGCGCCCTCTCGGCCTGGAAGCTGGCGACCTGGCGTGTCGCGTGCACGCCGGCGTCGGTGCGCCCGGCACCCGCAACACGGATCTTCTCACGGCAGATCCCCTCGAGCGCACGCGTGAGCTCGCCCTGGACGGTGCGCTGCCCGGGCTGGATCTGCCAGCCATGGAAGTCGGTGCCGTCGTACTCGAGCTCGAGCCGGTAGTTGTCCATGCCGTCCTTTCGCGTGCGGTCAGCGCAGGCCTAGAGCCACACGGAGCCAACCAGAACCAGCGCGCTGGCCGCAAGTGCCACCACCTCACCCACACCCGCCCTTCCGGGGACGAGAGACGTGCGGGGCGCACCCGGAACGAAGCAGCGTGCGTCGAGCGCCACGGCCAGCTCGTCACCGCGGCGCACGACGCTCAGGAACAGGGGGACCAGAAGCGGCACGACCGCGCGGGCGCGATGCCGGAAACCCCAGCGGCTCGCCCCCATCTTCATCCGGTGCGCAGCGGCCAGATGTTTCGCCTCCTCGAGAAAGATCGGGATGAAGCTCAGCGAGAGGACCAGCAACATGCCGAGCTCGTGCACCGGAACCCGCAGGGCCCGCAGCGGGCGGAGCAGGCGTTCGAGCGCCTCGGCCGCGTCGACCGGCACGGTGGTCGAGGTGAACAGCACCGCCAGCAGGACCAGGTTCAGAAGCCGGACCAGCAGCAGCGCCAGGTCCACGAAGCGCTCGGTGGACGCACCTGCCCACGACGGGTGTCTGGACACCAGCGACCACGCCAGGTTGGCGAGCGCCACGAAGACGAGCAGCCACAGCACGCTGCGGAAGGCGCCGGCGAGAACCCCCCCCGGCAGCCTCGCGGTGCCAAAGGCCAGGACCAGGAGGACCGCCACCAGCGCCTGGCCCGGCAGGCTCGCCGACCACACGGTCGCAGTGGCCAGAATCGCTGCCGCCAGCAGCTTGGCGCGCGCATCGAGTCGATGCACGAACGATTCACCCGGGACGAAACGCCCCAGGGTCAGGAACGCTGGTGCCATCGGATCGTACCGCTTCTACGGACGCAGCGGCGCGCCACAGAGGTGTTCGGCGATCTGAACCGCGTTCAGCGCCGCGCCCTTGAGCAGGTTGTCCGAGACCACCCACATGGACACGGAGCACGGCTCCTCGGAATCGGTGCGCACACGCCCGACGAAGACCTCGTCGCGCTCCGCCGCATCGCGCGCCAACGGGTAGTCCTCGTGCTCCTCGTGCAGGACGAGCCCCGGCTGCTCGCGCATCCGCCCGCGCAGCGTGGCGAGGTCCACCGGATCGCGCGTCTCCGCGAGCACGGCTTCACTGTGCGATCGGAAGACCGGCACCCGCACACAGGTCGCGAGCACTCGAAGCTGCGGCGCGCCCAGGATGCGGCGGGTCTCGTTGCGCATCTTCGTCTCCTCGCGCGTATTCCCCTGCTCGTCGAAGACGTCGATGTGCGGCACGACGTTGAAGGCGATGGAACGTGGATACACCTCGCGCGGCTCGGGGTGCCCATCGAGATGCGCCCGGGTCGCCTCCTGGAGCTCCCGCATCGCGCGCGCGCCCGCACCGGAGACCGACTGGTAGGTCGACACGACCACGCGGCGCAGGCCGAACGCCTGCATCACCGGACGGAGTGCGATCACCAGCTGGATGGTCGAGCAGTTGGGGTTGGCGACGAGCCCCTGATGCGATTCGAGGTCTGCGACGTTCACCTCCGGCACCACCAGGGGAACTGCGAGCTCCGTGCGGAAGGCGCTGCTGTTGTCGATGACGGTGGCACCCTCCCGCACCGCCTGCGGCGCGTACTGCCGGCTGCGATCGGCCCCCGCAGAGAAGAGTGCGAAATCGACGTCGCGGAAACAGCCCGGCTCGATCGCACACACCGTCACCGCCTCATCGTGGAACCGCACCTGGCGTCCCGCCGAACGCCGCGACGCGAAGGCGCGCAGCTCGCGCACCGGGAACGCACGACGCTCGAGGACGTGGATCATCTCCACGCCCACCGCACCCGTCGCACCGACCACGGCCACACGGTACTCGCGCACGTCTCCACCTCCCGTCGCGGCTGCGCACTCCGCGAGTGAAGCAAACACGGGGCCGGGTGTCCAGGCGCAGGGCCGCGGTCCGTTGTGGCGCCGGTGCGGGGCCGCCTATACTGCCGCTCGGAGCGCACCGACCGCTGGAGAAGGAGGGAGTCGTGGCGTCCAGACCCCGTTTCATCGTGATCCTGTCCTGTCTCGTCGCCGGCCTCGGCGCTTGCGAAGGCGGCCGCGGGCCGCAGCCCGAACCGACGGCGGCCGCGCCTGCCGACACTACACGCGCGCTGCGACAGCGGATCGTCTTTCTCGAGAGCATCCGCAGCTTCGGCAATGGCGAGCTGCAGCGCGCGCTCGCTCACACGGACCCGCGCGTCCGGCGCGCGGCCGCCATGGCGTTCGGCCGCATCCAGGATGGCCATGCCGCGCAGATCCTCCTGCCCCTCCTGCAGGATGCGGACTCGACCGTCGTCGAGCAGGCGGCCTGGGCGCTGCGACAGCTGCAGGGACTCGATGAGAGCACCCGGCACGCGGTGCAGGCAGCGCTGACACGACAGATCGAGCTCGAGGTGAAACCGAAGCTGTGGATCCCTCTCGAGGCGCTGCGCCCGCATGCCGGACCCGCCAGCGTCAAGGTCGTCGGCCCCTGGATCGCCGCCGGCCTGCTGGCGGGAATGGGCTCGCAGGCCCGCCCGCCCCTCGTCGAGGGCATGGCGGCGCTGGCGCTGGCGAGCGTCGGAAACGAACAGGCCGTCAAGACGCTCTCCCACGTCGGCGATCTCACGAACCGCGAGGCTGCGGCTGCATGGCGACTGGCCGAGGCGATGACGATCCTGCCGGACTCCGCTTTCTTCCGTTCGGTGCTCTCGCTCGCCGAACACGCGCATCCGTACGCGCGCGCCGCGGGTGCCCGCGCACTGGGGAAGCACGGGCGTGCAGAAGCCCTGCCGGCGCTCTTCCGGCTGCTTGCGGACTTCGATTGGGAGGTGCGCGCGAGCGCGCTGCGGGCGCTGGGCGAGATCGGTGATCCGCAATCGCTCTCCTACTGCGCCTCGATGGTGAGCGACTCGCACCCGCTGGTTCGAGAAGCAGCACTGGCCGCCATGGAGAAGCTGGGGCCCGCATCGCGGGTGCATCTGGTCGAGGATGCGCTGCACGACCCGGTTCCCGCCGTGCGGCTCGCCGTCGTCCGCGTCTTGGCGAAGGCGCTCGGCGCCGAGGCGCGCGATGCCTCCGAGGCCGCTCGACGCGACAGCGTCGAGTTCGGGCGCGCCGCGGCGCTGGCGGTCGCCGCCTGGGTCTTCGGTGAGGAAGCGGCCACGCCCCTGCTGCTGCGGAGCCTCGAGGATGCGGCGGCGCGCGAACGCGCGCAGGCGGCACGGGCGCTCGGGGAGCTGCACGAACCCCTGCGAGGCGAGCGCAGACGCGCGGTGCAGCGCCAGCTCGCGGCCGCACTCGAGGATGGCGATTTCGTCGTCGCCACGCTGGCTGCCGAGGCACTCGGCAAGCTCGGACTCAGCGGCAGCGCCACGGCGCTCATGCAGGCCTTCGAGCAGCGTCGGCGCACGCACAACGACGTCGACGTGCGGCTGACCATCGTGCCGGCGATCGCATCTCTGGCGCCGCACACGTCTGCAAGCGAACGGCCAGCACTTGTCGAGTTCCTCGAGCGCGCGCGCGACGATGCCGACGAGCGCGTGGCGTACGAGGCCCGCAAGGGTCTGGCGAAGCTGCGCTCGCAGCCCGAGCCCGCACTACCGCTCCCGCGCGCCCGGCCGGCACTGCCCTTCCCCGAGTCGTTGCCGCCGGTCGATCTCGGTCTCGTGCAGGTCCGGCTGGTGACCCGCCACGGTGAGGCGATCCTGGAGCTGGACGGCAATCGTTTCCCGCGCACCGTTGCGAGCTTTCTGCAGCTCGTGGACCGCGGCTTCTACGACGACGGCGTCTTCCACCGCGTGGTTCCAGCCTTCGTCGTCCAGGGCGGCTGCCCGCGCGGCGACGGCTGGGGCGACGCCGGCCAGTTTCTGCCGTGCGAGTACGGCAACCTGCGCTACGACACGGAAGGCATCGTCGGCATGGCGCACGCGGGCAAGGACACCGGCGGCTCGCAGTTCTTCATCACGCACCTGCCGGTGCCGCGTCTCGACGGGCGCTACACGGCGTTCGGGCGCGTCGTGCAGGGGATGAACGTGGTGGACAGGATCGTGCGCGGCGATCGATTCCGGATCGAAAGAATGCCGCCGTCGCCGCAGCCGTGAGGCCTACCAGTGCAACCCCACGCCGCCCTCGAAGGTGACGTTGTTCACACCGGTGAATTCGAAGTCCTCCAAGCTCTTGGGGAGGTTCGGAGGTTCTTCGCGGCTGCCGTAGGTTCGCCCGTAGCGGACCTCTGCATAGAGCGTGTAGGGCTTCTTGGCCATGAACAGCCGGCCTCCGACGAGGGCCGAGCCGGCCAGGATGCTGTCGTTGGTCTCGATCCCCGCGGCGTCCCGCGACTGGGTGCCGCGTGAGGAAAAATTCACGAGGTGCATCGAAAAGCCACCGCCCGCATAGACGGCGCTGTTTCGCGTGTGCAGGAGGTCGCCGAGCATCTCGACCCGGACCGTGAAATCGCTCGTGCGCTCCTGCACCAGCGGGTCCGGGTTCGGGACGATCCCCTCTTCTTCCCTCCAGTACGTGAAGGTGTTGTCCAGATCGCGGTTCTCCTCGGTGAAGTTGACCGCACCGCGCACCCAGACCGGGAAGAAGCGCAGCTCGCGTCGCAGGATGCGCCGCTGATAGGCGATGTTGACGAAACCGTTGGTCGTGAACGTGGGGTGGTCGTGCGTGCCGTAGCCACCCCCGAAGAACAAGACGTTGGTGTTTCCCACCCGGATTGGTCGATCCCGGTCGCGCCGCTGCGCCCCCACCGATCGAGACGCAGGAAGAAGACAACACACGATCACAACCACGAACCAAGCGCTGCGGCGCATTCTGCTCTCCCGATGTGGACGGATGGCCTCGAACGAAACGATCGCTCTTCTCAAACTATCCGCCGCTCGATCGTTTGTCAAAGTTGGTCGGATCGATCTCCAGCTGGCGCAGCACGTCGTCACGTGCGGCGCGCAACGCCTCGGGCAGCGAATCACAGCGGCTGCCGGCTCCCTGGACGCGGTGCGGCGGGCCACCGCCCCGGCCTCCGAGGACCTCACCGGCCGCCCGCATGGCCGAGCGCAGGTCGACTTGCAGGTCGTCGGGACACATGAACAGGACCTGCGCGCGCGCGGCGGCGATTCCGAGCAGCGCCAGCCCGCCGCGCGCGACGATCGCCTCCGCCGTGGCCCGCAGCGCCGCCGGATCCGGGTCCTCGAGCCGGCGAACCACCACGGGGACTTCGCCGGCGCGCGGTGCGCTGGCCGCCCAGGCCGCGGCACGCGTCGCGGCGACCTGGCGCCGCAGGCTCTCCGACGCCTTGCGCAGCGATTTGAGATCGCTCAGCTGGCGCTCGACCTTCGCCGAGAGCTCGTCGGGATGACAGGTCAGCAGCCGCACCAGCTCGTCCTGCCGGCGCAACCCACGAGCGCACTCCTCGAGGGCCCGGCGGCCGCAGACGAAATGCAGCCGCGTCTGGTCGCGCACGCGCTCCTGACCGAGAAGCTTGATCAGTCCGATCTCGCTCGTGCGCCGCACGTGCGTCCCGCAGCAGGCATTGAGATCCCAGCCCTCGATCTCGACGACGCGCACGACGTCGACGCCTTCCGGCGGCGACTTGCGGAGCCGCGCCAGCTCGTCACGGCCCAGATGACGTGCGCGAACCGGGCGGCCCTCCCAGACGATCTCGTTGGCGCGCCGCTCGAGCCTGTCCAGCTCCTCCAGGGTCAGCACCGCGCCGGGCAGATCGATCGAGCAACGCTCCGCACCCAGGTGGAAGGACAGCGTCTCGCGTCGCAGGAGCACCACGCAGGTCGCCGACAGCAAATGCTGACCCGAGTGCTGCTGCATGTGATCCCGCCGCCGCTCGGCGTCGACCACGCCACGCACGTGCTCCGCTCCCGGGTCGGTCTCCAGGCGGTGGACCACACGGCCCCGCGGATCCTCGGCCACGTCGAGGACGCGCACGCCGTTCACGCTGCCCGTGTCGTGCGGTTGTCCGCCCGATGTGGGGTAGAAGTAGGTGCGATCGAGCACCAGGCCGACGCCGCCATCGGCCAGCTCGCGCCGCTCGATCACCCGTGCCTTGAACTCGAGCCGATACGAATCCTCGAGATACGGCCTGGCCTCGTTGTCGAAGTTGTCTGCCATACTGAGAAGAAGTATATCCCGCCTGCCCCGATGCACGCGACTCGCATCCGCACCACGCAGCCGCGCGCAGTCGGCGGCCCGACGCGTGTGGATCCTTCCGGACGCTGCCGTGAGCCAAAGGACCGCTTCCCGGCCACACGGCCCAGATCTTCCCACCCTGTGCCCGTCGTGACCGCACCCCACTCGGCGCCCGGATCCGGCCGCACCGCAGGCTGCCAGGGCAATCCGAGCGGGTTTGGCGAGATCGGTACGGAGCTTCCATCGCGGCCGGCGGAGGGCACATGCGAATCACCTGCTTCTTTGCACTCACCGCGCTTCTGCTCGGTGTCCGAACGCTGAAGGCACAGCCGGTTCCCGACGTGTCGGCCTACGACGGAATGCGAATCGGTGCGATCCAGACGTTGGGGCTTGGAGAGGTGTCGCCGAAACGCGTGCACCGGCAGCTCGGCCTGTCGCCCGAGGGCGCGTTCGACTCCGGCGCGGTGCGGCGCGGCCGCAGACAGCTGCGGTCGGCCGGATGGATCCGCAACGTCGAGGCGCACCCGAGGCTCGTGGCACCCGACTCGCTCGTCGTCATCGTGCTGGTGCAGCGGGCCACCCCCGCCGAGCTGCGTCCGCTTCTGCGCCGCCGTCCGGATGACCGCCTGGTTCTCGGCGTCAAGCTGAACGCGTGGGGCCGATCGGGCCGCGGGGAGCACTTCGAGCTTCGCCTCGCCGGTGTCGGCCAGGAGCTCCTGCAGGTCGAGTGGTGGGAGCCACGGCCGATCCTGCGGCTCCCCCTCGGACTCGGTTTCCATGCCGGCGTGGCACAGGAGATCGAAGAGGCGGAGTCGGACATCGAGTTCGATCGCGTCGTCCTCGGCGGCGCACTGGTTCTGCCGCTGGGGGGACCGCGGCTCGAGGTGAGCGGCTCGGTGTGGCAGGTGGCCGCTTCGGACAGCGCCGGACTCGTCGCCGCGGGATCCGTCGACCACCTGCGCCGCGGCCGCATCGCCCTCGCCTGGGGACGTGCACCACAGGTGTTCGCCTGGTCGTACTTCGTCGGCACGATCGGTGTGGGGGCCACCTCCGGTGCGGCAGAGTCCCAGGACTTCGAGGCGCGGCTGCAGGCGTCCGGGAGCATCGGCTCGCGTTGCGTCGTCGCTGCGGGTTTCAGCTACCGAGATGCGCGCGGCACCGTGCCACGCTACACGCGGCGTCACCTGGGCGGCGGGCCCACGTTGCGCGCGCACCCGTACGGCGTGGCGAACGGTGACGGCGCCACCTGGGGCGGGGTGGAGCTGCGAGTGCCGGTCAACTTCCGCACCCCCGAGTCGTTCACATGGACGCCAATGCCACTCGAGCTGCATCTGTTCGCGGACTTCGGAATGGCCTGGAGGGCCTCGGCGCCCGGCGCCACCAGCGAGGCGACTCGCCGGTCGCTGGCGCGCATGCGCTGGAGCGCTGGAGTCGGCTGCGGCGCTTTCATGCGTGGCACACTGCCGTTGCGCATCGATC
>JBHHXQ010000031.1:0-14667 GCA_046757105.1 Candidatus Krumholzibacteriia bacterium | reverse complement strand
CCGGGCCAGATCGCGGCGCCAGCGAGCCGGCGCGTAGAGCGCGTTGATCCGCGCGCCGCGGCGGCGAAGGGTCATGGAGCGCGCAACGGTCCGCGCCTCGAACACCCTACGTCCGGGCGGACTCGCGGCGCACGACCAGGGAGATTCCGACCCCGACCACGACGAGGCCGAGCAGCGTGAGACTCCACGCGGACGACGCCGGAACCTGCACACCCGGATGCTGCAACGCGAGGTTGTCGATCTGGCCACGGATTTCACCAGTGGGGACAAGAGGGGTGTGGACGATGAAATGCATGTTCCCGTCCAGGATCGAGGCCTCCTGCGACTCGTCATAGGCCCACACGTCGTCGATCGGGCTCGTTCCTGGACTGAAGTCGAACAGGATGGGCCCATTCGAGCCGGCCGGCGCCTCGTGGATGTGGGCCTTGAATGGATTGACGGCGTCATGCGTGAGGCTGAAGGCCAGCGTGTTGGTCCCGGTGTTGATGGTCACGCTTGCGGTTCCGGTGGCACTCGATCCCGTGGGCGGCACCACCTGGGACTCGTCCAGAGTCACCGTGGTCACGTAGACATCGGCTCGAACTGCCGTCACGGACGCAAGCCAGGCCAAGACCCCCAGGATACGGCGCTTCGACCAGATTCGCATGAAGACTCCCGCCAAGGAGATGGTTGTCCGAGGGGGCCTGGACCTCGCGCCCAAGCCTACTTTTCGGTCCTGAATAGTATCCTGACTTGCACCACGCAATCAACCGCCTCCGGGGCGCGAAGCGGCCGGCGCGTCAGGGGGAACAGCCTGTCATTGGAGCCCGGGGGCAGCGCCGCACCGATCGAGACCGGCGTTCCCGGGCCTCAGGAGGACTTCAGCTCGGTGACGAGCTTGCCGAGGGAGTCCTTGGCGTCACCGAAGAGCATCGAGGTCCTCGGACCGTAGAAGAGCTCGTTGCCGATGCCGGCGAAGCCGGGATTCATGCTGCGCTTGAGGACGATGACCTGCTGGCTCTTGTCGACGTCGAGAATCGGCATGCCGTAGATGGGGCTGCTCGGGGAGTTGCGCGCCGCCGGGTTGACGACGTCGTTCGCGCCCACGACCAGCGCCACGTCGGCGCGCTCGAACTCCGGGTTGATGGCGTCCATGTCGTAGAGCTTCTCGTAGGGGACGTTCGCCTCGGCCAGCAGCACGTTCATGTGCCCCGGCATGCGACCGGCCACCGGGTGAATCGCGTAGCGTACCTCGCCGCCGTTCTTCTCGATGAGATCGGCCATCTCGCGCACCTCGTGCTGCGCCTGCGCCACCGCCAGGCCGTAACCCGGAACGACGATGGCGAGCCGTGCGTAGCCCAGCAGGACCGCCGCGTCCTCGACCGTGATCTGACGCACGCTTCGGGCCTCCCTCTTGCCGTTGCCACCCACGGCGACCGTTTCGGCACCGAAGGCCCCGAACAACACGTTGGCGAGCGAGCGGTTCATGGCCTTGCACATGAGCCGCGTGAGGATCAGCCCCGAGGCCCCCACCAGCGCGCCGCTGATGATGAGGCCGTAGTTGTTGATGACGAACCCCGTCGTCGCAGCCGCCACACCGGAGTACGAGTTCAACAGCGAGATGACCACCGGCATGTCCGCGCCGCCGATCGGAATCACCATCATGACGCCGAACACGAGCGCCAGAGCGTGCAGCGCGATGAAGACCGGCATGTTCGCGGGGTCGATGATCACCATCACGAACAGCACCAGGATGGCCAGGAAGAGAAGCGCGTTGAACGGTTTCTGCAGCGGGAACGTCACCGCGCGACCGGTGACGATTCCCTGTAGCTTCCCGAATGCGATGACGCTCCCCGAGAACGTGACCGCCCCGATGAGCGTGCTCAGCCCGACGCTGATCGCCACGTTGAGCGGCACCGAGAGACCGGCCGCGTTCAGGCGCAGGAGCTCGGAGGACGCCACGAGCTGCGAGGCACCGCCACCCAAGCCGTTGAGGAGCGCCACCATCTGCGGCATCGCCGTCATGGCAACCGTGCGTGCCAGAACACCGCCGACGCCCGCGCCCACGACGACGCCGATGAGGATGAACACGGGGTTGAGGATCTCGTTCACCGCCAGCGTCACCACGATGCCGATCAACATGCCGGCCGCGGCCATCCGGTTGCCGCCGAGCGCGGTGACCGGAGAGGAGAGACGCTTGATCCCGTAGATGAACAGAATCGCGGTCACGAGGTATGCGAGAGGGACGTAGGCCGTCATCGTTTCGCCCCCTCGTCCTTGCGCTTGAACATCTTCAGCATGCGATCGGTGACCATGAAGCCACCGACCACGTTGATGGTCGCGAAGATCAGCGCCACCATCCCCAGGATGCTGCCCAGCGTGGAGTTCCCCGCGCCGGTGACGATCAGCGCACCGATCACCGTGACGCCCGAGATGGCGTTGGCGCCGGACATGAGAGGCGTATGCAGGGTCGGCGGCACCTTCGTGATGATCTCCAACCCCACGAACATCGCCAGAACGAAGACCACGATGCCGACGATGAGTTCCTCGATCATCCGGAAGTCCTCCCGGTCGTTTCGGCCTCGACGAGCGCCCGGACGCGCTCGTTGACGATGCTGCCCTCGTATGTGACACAGGCACCTTTGGTGATCTCGTCCTGCATGTCGAGCGCCAGCTCCCCCTCCTTCATCAGATGCTGCAGCAGCGTCGAGATGTTCTTGGAATACATCTGGCTCGCGTGGACCGGCATGGTGCTCGGGAGGTTGAGCGGTCCGAGAATCGTGACCCCGTTGACGACGACGTGCTCGTCGGCGCGCGTGAGCTCGCAGTTGCCTCCCGCCTCCGCCGCCAGGTCGACGATGACGGAGCCCGGCTTCATGCTCCGCACCATCTCCGATGTGATCACTCGTGGCGCGGGCTTCCCGGGGATGAGCGCGGTGGTGATCACCACGTCCATGCCCTGGACGGTCTTCGCGACGAGTTCCACCTCGCGCCGATGTGCCTCCTCGGAGAGCGCCTTGGCGTAGCCGCCGGCGTCCTCGGTGTCCTCCTGCGGCATCTCGATCTGCAGGAACGCGGCACCCAGGCTCTCCACCTGCTCCTTGACCGCCGGACGCACGTCGAAGGCGCAGACCACGGCGCCGATCCGGCGGGCGCTCGCAATGGCCTGCAACCCCGCGACGCCGGCGCCCAGGACGAAGGCCCGCGCCGGAGGCAGCGTTCCCGCAGCGGTCACCAGCATCGGGAAGAACTTGGGCAGGTGCTCGGCGGCCAGCAGGACGGCCTTGTAGCCCGCGACGGTGCTCATGGCGGAGAGCGCGTCCATCGGCTGCGCACGCGTGATGCGCGGAATGAGCTCCATGCTGAAGCTCGTCACGCCGCGGTCCGCGAGCCGTTGCGCCAGCTTGAGATCGACCAGCGGCGCCATGAAGCCGATGATCGTCACCCCCTTGCGCAGCCGGTCGACCTCGTCGAGCGTGGGCGGCTGCACCTTCAGAACGACGTCGGCTCCCTCGTGGAGGCGCTCGGCATCGACGATGCGCGCCCCGGCTGCTTCGTAGGTTGCGTCGGCGAACGAAGCACCGTCCCCTGCACCCGACTCGACCAGAAACTCCATGCCGGACTTCGCCAGCCGCGAAAGCACGTCCGGAACCAGCGCCACCCGGCGCTCTCCGGGGACGACCTCTTTCGGAACACCAACCCGCATACGCTCCCCTCTCGAGCCGGTCCCCATCCCGCTGCGGACCGGCAGGCAGTCTACCCGGGATTGGGTTCCGACTCAACCGGGCGGCCTGGCGATGCCTGCAGAATGCGCCGCGCTCGCGCGGTGCCCGTTCAGTCACTTCCCAGCAACGCGAACAGATGGATCTGGCTCGCCACTGCCTTGTGGAAATCCCCGATGTGCAGCGATTCGTTCTCGGCGTGCGCGTTCGTGTACGGGTCCTCGACGCCCACGAGAAGCGTCGGCACGTCGCCGAGCGCCCGCGAGAGCGGCGCCGCGAACGGGATCGTGCCCCCGCACCCCATGAGCAGCGGCTCCCGGCCGTAGCCCCGCTCGAGCGCCCGCCGCGCCTTGTCGAAGACCGGGCCCTCGGGGCTCGTGCACCACCAGGTCGCACACGGCTCGCACTCGAACTCGACTTCGAGCCCCCATGGAACATGCTTGCGCAGGTGCTCCATGACAAGGTTCCGCGCCTCTTCGGGGTCCTGATCGGGGACCACCCGCACACCGACGCGCGCCCAGGCGGAGTCGCAGATGACGTTGGATGCCTGCGCACGGCTCGAGGCCTGGATGGCATTGATCACGAGAGAGGGCTGGCGCCAGACCGGCTGCCACGGAGAGACCCAGTCACCCAGGAGCGGCACGTCCGGCAGGATGCCCGCCTGCCGGCGGAACTCCTCGGTCGTCGTGGGCAGGCGCTCGAGCTCGGCGCGTTCACCGCCCGAGAGCGGCCTCACCTTGTCGGCGACCCCGGGCACCGCGATGCGCCCGTCCTCATCCACGAGGGTCGCCAGCAGGCGCGCCAGGCCCATCGCCGCATCCGGGATGGGGCCGCCCCACATGCCGCTGTGCAACGGGCCGCGCAGCGCGCGCAGCTCCACGTCGATGCTCACGAGCCCGCGCAGCGTCGTCGTGAGCGCCGGCACGCCGGTGTCCCAGTTGCCGGCATCGGCCAGCACCAGCACGTCGGCCTTCAGCTTGTCGCGATACGTGCGCACGAACTCTTCCAGGTGGACCGACCCGATCTCCTCCTCGCCCTCGATGATGACCTTCACGTTCACCGGCAGGGCGCCGCTCGCTCCGAGCCACGCATCGATCGACGCGGTGTGGACGACGATGCCGGCCTTGTCGTCGGCGGTGCCGCGGCCGTAGAGGCGCCCGTCCTGCAGCGTCGGCTCGAAAGGCGGTGTCTTCCACACCTCCTCCCGTCCCGGAGGCTGGACGTCGTGGTGGGCGTACAGAAGCACCGTGGGCTTGCCCGGCGCGTGCAGCCAATCGCCGTAGACGTAGGGGTGCGTGTCCCCCAGCGTGAGCAGCTCCACGTTCTCGAGACCGCGCTCGCGAAGGAGAGCCGCCACGGCCTCGGCCGAGCGCTGCACCTCCCCCGGGTCGAAGCCGGCGAAGCTGACGCTCGGGATCCGCACCAGCTTCTCGAGATCCTGTACGTGGGTCGAGCGCTCCCTGGAGTAGCGGTCGAGCGCGGCTTGTGTCGACACCGTGTTCCCCACTCGCATGAACGCACTACTCGGCGCGCAGCGCCTCGACGGGATCGAGCCTGGCAGCGCGCAGCGCCGGCAGAATGCCGGCCGCCAGCCCCACGACCACAGCCGTGACCAGCGCGGCGAGCACGATCCAACCGGGCGTGCGCACGGCCAGCCCTGGGACGATCGCCGCCGACAGCCAGGCCCCCGCGCTCCCCAGCCCGACGCCCGCCAGACCGCCCAGGAGCGAAGTCGCCGCCGCCTCCGCAAGATACCACGCGACGATCTGCGACCGCTTGGCGCCGACCGCCATCGCCAGACCGATCTCGGAGGTGCGTTCGTGGACCACGATCCACATGACGGTGAGGATCCCCATGGCACCCACGAACAGGCTGATGCCTGCGATGGCGCTCACCGTTGCGGTCACGATGCGCGCGATGCGGCCGAAGGCCTCCGTCATGTCGGCCTGGGTGGTGATCTGGAAGTCCTCTTCACCGTCGTGCCGCGCGCGCAGAACCGCGCCGACGTCCTGCGCCACCCGATCCACTCTGCTGGGGTTTGCGGCCAGAAGATCGATCTCGTCGAGCTGGATGCGATTGAACAGCCTCTGGGCGCTGGCGATCGGAACGTAGGCCGCGTCGTCGATGTCCCACTCGAGGAACTTGCCCTTCGACTCCATGAGGCCGATGACCCGGTAGCGTTCCTCGCCGATCCGGATCGGTTCTCCGAGTGGATTCGCGTCGCCGAAGATCTCGCGCGCGAGCGTCGGTCCCAGGACGGCAACCGGCATTCCTCTGCCCCAGTCCATGTCGGGGACGAAGCTGCCGTGCTCGACGCGCATGCTCCACGCCTCCGGGGCGCCCGAAGTGACCCCGTAGACGAAGACGCTGCGACCCCTGACACCGTGCTCGACGCGCGCCGTGCCGATGACCAGCGGCACCACGACGCGTACACCCGCCAGGCGCTGCAAGGCGCGCGCGTCGTCGACCGTCAGCGGGCGCGACGTTCCACCCAGCGTCCCCGCCGACATCCCCCAGTTCTCCGTGGCGCCCGGGTTCACGGCCAGGATGGACGTCCCGAACATCGTGAACTGGTCGAGGACGTAGACGCGCGTCCCCTCGCCCACCGAAGCGAGAAGCACGACGGCCGACACGCCGATCAGCACCGCGGTGGCGGTGAGCGCGTAGCGCAGGCGGTGCGCGCGCATCGCCTCGAGCGTCAGCTGCAGGAGCTCTCGCGGTCCCATGTCTCCCCCCGGCAGCCGTGTACTCCCGCGGACTTCCCTTGCGACACGCGCTTCTCAGACACGACCGCCGAGGGCGCGCGCCGCTTCGACCCGTGCGGCTCGCCGTGCCGGCAGCACACCGAAGAGCCCGCCCGCCACCAGAGCCAGCCCGATGGCCAAAGCGAGCCACACCGCATGCAGGCGCGCCGGCAGCTCCGGGAAGATCGACGTCGTGGCCGCCATCGCAACCGCGCCGAGCCCGACGCCCACGGCCGCACCCGCCGCGGCCAGAACCACGGCCTCCGTCAGGAACAGACGCAGGATCTGACCCGGCCGGGCACCCAGGGCCTTCATGAGTCCGATCTCCTCGGTGCGCTCCGCCACCGAGACCAGCATGACGTTCATGATGCCGATGCCCGCCACCAGCAGCGAGATCGCCGCGATGGCAGCCAGCGCCGAGGTCAGCGCGCCCAGGATCGAATTGAAGGTCTCGAGCATCGCGCCCTGTGTCATGAGCGTGAAATCCTCTTCGCCATCGTGGCGATCCAGAAGGACCGCGTGCAGCTCTGCGCGGGCCGTCTCGACCTCGGTCGGCGAGCCCGCCTGGACGAGAATCCGGAACAGGCTCGTGCGGTCGAACATGCGCATGGCGGTGCGGACGGGAACCAGGACGACGTCGTCCATGTCGATGCCGAGGACGCTCCCCTTCGCGCCCAGCACCCCGACCACCCTAAAGCGCCACTGGCCGACCCGCACCGTGGCGCCGAGCGGGTTGGCGTTCCCGAAGACGTTCTCCTGAACGGTACGGCCGATCAGGCAGACGCGCTCGCCACGGTGCGGGTCGCCCCGGGGCAGAGAGCGTCCGGCGGCGACCTCGAACTTGCGGATCTCCAGGTAGTCGTGTGTCGTACCGATGACCGGAACGTTGCGCCCCGCCGCTCCGAACTCGAGGGGTGCCTCGCCGAGCGAGACGGGCGCGGCGCGCCTGACGGCGGCGCAACGGCGTGCCGCCGCGATGGCATCGTCGATGGTCAGGTCGCGCGTCGTGCCCCCGAATGCGCCGAGGGCACCCGTCGTTTCCACCTTGCCCGGGATGACCGCGATGACGTTGGTGCCGAGCCCGACGAACTCGTCCACCACGTACTCCCGCGCGCCTTCGCCGAACGCAGTCAGCACCAGCACCGCCGCCACGCCGACGGCGATCCCTCCGAGGCTGAGGATGCTGCGGAGACCGTGACGGCGCGGCGCGGCGGTCGCCAGCCCGAGCAGATCACGTCCCATCATGCCCGACCCCGTTCACGAACCTCCCGTCCTGCATCCGCAGGATCCTTCCTGCTTCCCGCGCCACATCGGCGTTGTGGGTCACGACGAGGACCGTGAGCCCGCCGTCGTTCATCTCGTGGAGAAGCCGCATGATCGATCTGCCGGCCTCGCTGTCGAGGTTCCCGGTGGGCTCGTCGGCCAGCACGATGCTGGGACGCATGACGACCGCACGCGCGATCGCCACGCGCTGTCGCTCACCTCCCGACAGCTGGTGCGGTCGATGCTGCAGGCGGTGCGCCAGCCCGACGCTGCGCAGTGCCTCGTCGGCGCGGCGTTGCCGCTCGGCACGTGGCACGCCGGCGAAGACCATCGGCAGCTCGACGTTCCGCAGCGCGGTCATGCGCCCCAGCAGGTGGAAGGACTGGAACACGAAGCCGATCTTGTGCTGCCGGATGTCCGCCAGCCGGTCGGGGGACAGCCGCGCCACCTGTTCGCCGTCCAGCTCGTAGGAACCACCGGTCGGCTGGTCGAGACAACCCAGGACGTTCAACAGCGTCGACTTGCCGGATCCGGAAGGCCCCATGATGGCGACCAGCTCGCCACGCCGCACCTCGAGCTCCACGCCCGCCAGAGCGTGCACCGTGGTGCTGCCCACCGGGAAGTCGCGGCGGATCTCCCGCATGCGAATGATGGTGTCGTTCGCCGCTGCGTTCACGAAACGCTCCTCGAGCCGGCGGATCGGCGCGGATCGTTCTATCCGCGGCCGTCGTCGCGAACGACGACGGCAACGCCGGGCTTGATGTCGGCACGCTCCAGGGTCGTGATCACCCGGTCTCCTCGTTCGAGCCCGTCCAGCACCTCCGCCCAGTCCCAGTTGCGCAGCCCCACGCGCACCTGACGGATCTCGGCCTGGCCGTCGTTGACCACGAACACCCGCTCGCCCTCGAGCAACGACAGAGCCGGAACCCGCAGCACGTCCTCGTGGCGTTCGAGAATGATCTCCACGTCGGCCGACGTGCCGGGGTGCAGAACCACGTGCTCCGGAACCGCGAGCAGGCGCAGCTCCACCTCCATCGTGCGGTTCTGCTCCTGGATCTCGGAGACGAAAGGCGCCACGCGGCTGACCACGGCCTCGAACGCATCGTTCGGATACGGGTCCAGCGTGATGCGCGCCGGCAGTCCGACGCGAATGCGCGCGATGTCGAGCTCGTCCATCGGCGCGCTCACGTAGAGCTCCTTGCGGCTCATGAGCTCGAGGAGCGCCTGACCGGGGACGACCGAGGCGCCGGCCTCGACGTACAGCTGGTTGATGACGCCCGGGAAGGGGGCGCGGATCCAATGGCGCTCGAGCTCCGTCTCGGCGAGCCGCTGGGCCGCCTGCGCGCGCTGCACCTGCGCGCGCGCCGCATCCACCTCCGCCCGAGCGGCATTGTCCCGGGCGCGCGCCCCGTCCACCGCCTCCTCGGCGATGGCCCCGCGCTCGATGAGCCGGTCGGCCCGCGAGCGTTCGAGCCCGGCCAGATCGGCCGTCGACTCGGCCGCGACCAGGTTGGCGCGTGCCGAGTCGAGCTCGCGGCGCGTCAGTGTCACCTGGGCTCGTGCCACATCGTCCGCCAGCCGCACCAGGACGGCACCCGAGTCGACCTCGGCGCCCTCACGGTGCGGGATCTCGGCCACGCGCCCGGTCGTCTCGCTCCCCACCTGCGCGCGCAGCCGCGCCCGCACGCTGCCGGCGCGGCTGTTCGTGACCAGCTGCTCCACGGTGCCCGGCCCGACGCTGAGGACGTCCACGGCGACGGGCCTCCGAGCGAAGAACAGCCGCCAGGTCCCGAGGGCGAGAACGACGAAGAGCGCCAGAACGGCCAGGCGCCTCCAGCCTGCGCGGTTCATGAGGTCAGGAGAACCCCCCGAAACGGCGTCCCCAGCGAGGCTTCCTCGAGGCTGCCCCCTGGATGCGCCTCGCGGTTAGCGCCACATACTATGTTGACAATCAGGGCCCACTAAGCACAACATGCGGTATGGACCGTACGGACTCGAAGATCATTCGGTCACTCATGGCCGAGGGCCGCATCACCAATGCGCGCCTCGCGCGAGCGGTGGGCCTGTCCGAATCAGCCACCCTCGAGCGTGTCCGGCGCCTGGAAGCGTCGGGGGTCATCCAGGGCTACACCGCACGCGTCGAGCCCGCCCGCGTGGGGCGCGGACTCGAAGTCTTCATGACCTTCACCCTGAAGAACCAGAGCGTCAAGGAGGTCGGCCAATTCGTGGAGGCCGTGAACGCAATGGATGAGGTGTTGAGCTGCGCTCAGGTCCTCGGCCGTTTCGACTTCATCGCACACGTCGCAGTACGCGACGTGCAGTCACTCGAGAGCTTCATCAACGACAAGCTGATCGCTCTCGGGATCGTCGACCGCATGGAGTCACTCACCGTCCTGAAGATGCTCAAGCGCTCCCATCCTCCGCACCCGCTGGACGACGCCTAGCATACCGCGGCTCGTGCCGCCGCAGTCGACCTCTGCGGCGCGCCGCGACTCAATCGTCATTGCGAGTCTATTGATCTGAGGCGGTGTTCCGGGCGCCCTGGCACACCGAGGTGTGTCCTCGGGACACATTCGCGCGCCGGCGTCCCTTGACGGAGGACGTGGGAAGTCACAGCGTCACTAAGGATTGCGAATCCACACCGGAACGGCATGCCGTTCGCAAGAACCATGTGGGTCATGCTCTGCATCGGGAGCACAAGCGGAGAACGACGATGACACGCAACCCCGGATGCTCTTCGCAATCTGGATCGTACGGCCCCAGCCGGCACTCCAGGCGGTTTCATCTGTGGATCCCACACCTGTTGTTCTCGATGAAGTTCGCCATCTGGATCGCGGTCATCCTGGCACTGGCGTCCGTCGCCGGCGTGCTGGTGCAGGAGTTCTTCCCCGTGCGCAACGCCCGCGAAGCGCACCTCCTCTCCGAGCGTCTCCCGGAACCGATCTTCCGCTCTTTCATGGCGCTGCAGCTCCACGATCCCTTCCGGGCCGTGTGGTTCCGGGCGCTGCTGGGCGCCCTGTCGGCGAGCCTGCTGCTGTGCGCGCTCAAGAACTTCCGGCCCAACTTCCGGCAGGCCTTCCACGTGCACGTCATCCGGGACCCGCGCTCGCTCTTGCAGCTGCAGAGCGTTTCCACGCTCCACCACACCACCCCGGAGCTCTTCGACGTGGTGGTCGGCTGGCTGCGCCGCCGCTTCTACTTCGGGAGCGTGCAGCGCGGTGAGAGCGAGCGGCTGGCGGCGCTGCATCAGGGCGGTGTGTCGCGCATGGGGCCGATTCTCCTGCACATCGGCATTCTGGTCCTGGTGCTGGGAGGCCTGGTGTCGAGCCTGGTCGGCCGGCGCGTCTTCCTTCTCGGCAGTCCCGGCGAGACGCTGGCGATCGAGGGCAGCCCCTATGCGCTGCGCGTCGACGACTTCCGGATCGAGGAGAACGAGCGCGGCCAGGTGAAGCAGTATCGCTCACGCCTCACGGTGCTCGAAGGGGAGCACGAGGTGCTCCACAAGGAGATCTCGGTCAATCATCCCCTGCGCTTCGGCGGCTTCAACGTCTACCAGTCTTCGTATCAAACCGACCCGACCCGGGCATCCGAGCTGGTCTTCGCGGTGCGGCCGCCCGGAGGTCAGCAGGCCCAGGCGACCGCCGGCTCCGCAGACGCAGGGCCCTCGATCGTCCGCGCCACGATGGGCACGAGCCATGCGGTTCCGGGCCATCCAGGCTACGAGTTCGAGGTGCGCCGCTTCTTCGCGCACCTGAAGATCACCTCGAAGGGCCCCGTCAATGCCTCGCGCGAGTTCGCGAACCCTGCCGCCGAGCTCGTGGTGAGCCGCGACGGCGAGACGATCACCTCGCAATGGGCCTTCATGCACTTCCCGGCGCACGCCCGCCCGGAGCTGCCCTTCGTTCTCGAGCTCCGCGACGCCCTGCCGGTCTTCGCCACCGGCCTCGAGGTGAACACGAACCCGGGGGCTCCGCTCATCTGGTTCGGCATCGGGCTGTCCACGCTCGGCCTGATTCTCAGCTTCCTGGTCCTGCACCGTTGCATCCATCTGATCGCGCGCCCCGCCGAGCGAGGATGGACGCTCTGGGTCGGTGGGCGCAGCGAGCGTGAGCGCATCGCCTTCGCGGCCGAGTTCGAGCACATGGTCAAGCACATGCACGACGAAGCGCGTCGACTCCGGCGCGCTGCCAAGGCGAGAGAGAGCCTGGCTCCGCAGTCGCCCCCCTCCCCGGCGCGGCGGGAGCTCGAGGCTGCTGGCAGCGCGAAGTCCGGCCGCGACGCAGATTGAAGAGGAGGAACCGATGCATTCCGAAACCTTCGACATCAAGCTGTTCTGGTATGCATACTGGCTCTACCTGGCCTCGTTCCTTCTCTTCAGCGTGTACGGTGCCACGCGTGGCCGCGGCGTCGGCCGCGTGGCCAACACGGCCCTCGCCGCCGGCTTCGTCCTGCACACGCTCGGGATCGCCTGGCGTTGGAGCCTGTCGCGTCACGTCCCGATGTCCAACATGTACGAGTACGCCACGCTTCTCGCCTGGATGGCGGTTCTCTCCTACCTGTACATCGAGTGGCGGTACCGCAAGACCATCGTCGGCACCTTCGTGGCACCGGTGGTCGTGGCGGTCATGACCTGCGCGTCGCTGCTCCCGAAGGATGTGACCCAGCAGCTCGTGCCCGCCCTGCAGAGCTACTGGCTGTGGATCCACGTGAGCCTGGCGGCGCTCGGCGAGGGTGCATTCGCCGTTGCCTTCGCCGTGAGCATCATGTACCTGTTCAAGGAGGCGACCAGCAGAGACGGCACGACCTCGGCGACCAGAGCTTCCACCCGGATGTCGGCGCTCGAGAAGCGGGCGGCCGCGTCCCGCCAGCTGCAGAGCGCCGGTCGCGGGCCGGCCGCGGCAGGCGTTTCCGTTCTCGATGCCGGCGAGCCCGACGACGCGATCGACCAGCTGCTGGACGACGTGCGCGGATCCGGCCGCCGGGGAGCGGCCGCCGGGGAGTCGGGGGTGCTGCCCTCGCGCGACCTCCTCGACGAGATCAACTACCGGGCCATCGCCATCGGCTACCCGCTGTTCACGATCGGGGCCCTGTTCGCCGGCGCGATCTGGGCCTACGAAGCCTGGGGCAGCTTCTGGAGCTGGGACCCCAAGGAGGTGGGCGCGCTGATCATCTGGTTCTTCTACACCGCCTATCTCCACGCTCGGTTGCAGCGCTCGTGGTCCGGCCGGCGAGCCGCCTGGTTGTCGGTCGCGGGGTTCAGCATCGTCATCCTGTCGTTCCTCGGGAACCTGTGGCTCGGTGGAAACCACGCCTACACGTAGGAGTGCCACCGTCGACGCTGGAGGTCGATCATGGCTGCGATCTGGACTCTCGACACGCCTGGTGCGTCCAGGAGGCACGGGGGAGGCAGGCAGGAACGCCATCAGGAGCGTATCGGACGTTCGGCCGAGGCGGTTCGAGGCTGCCTCGCGACGACGCGATCCGGTACTGACACGAGTGGATCGGGAGAGATTCCCAAGAACAACCAGAGGTGAGTCATGAGAAAACGGATCTCCTTGCTCTCGCGCGGAGCGGTGGGCGTGCTCATCGTCACGCTCGCTCTCGTGATCGCGGTGCATGCCGACGAGAAGGCCGAGCACAAGTACGTCGGCGTCAAGAAGTGCGGCATGTGCCACAAGGCGAAGGCCAAGGGCAACCAGCTCGGAAAGTGGGAAGACTCCAAGCACGCCAAGGCCTTCGAAACCCTGGCGACCGAGAAAGCCCTGCAGTTCGCCAAGGAGCGCGGGCTCGACAAACCGCCGCAGGAAAGCGACGAGTGCCTCAAGTGCCACGTCACCGGACACGGCAAGCCGGCCGAGCTGTTCGAGGCCTCGTTCAAGAAGGAACTGGGGGTGCAGTGCGAGAGCTGCCACGGGCCCGGCAGCGACTACAAGAAGATGAAGATCATGAAGGACCGCGAAATCGCCGTGGCGGCTGGTCTCGTCATCCCGGATGAGAAGACCTACAAGCAGTGCCACAACGAAGAGAGCCCGGCGTACAAGGGCTTCGACTTCGAGGAGCGGTTCGCACTGATCGCCCACCCGAACCCGAAGAAGAAGAAGAAGAAAACGGAGTAGGAGCCGGGCCGGAGATCCGCCGGCTCCCGTGTAGGGGACCCGCGCGTCAGCCCCGACGGCCCTGGATGATGCGCACCGAGCCGCTCCCCGTGGAGAGCTTCACGCGGGACTGTCCCCGCCCCACGGTGAAGCGTGCCTCCCGGCGGTGCTTCCGGCCCAGCTCGACACCCTCGATGTCGACCGAGATGCTGCCGCTTCCGGTGTCCACCTGGAACGCCGCCGAGATCTCGCGGGGCAGGTGCAGGCGGATTCCTCCGCTGCCGGTGTCGACGACGTAGCGGCCGCGCCCCATGCGCACGAGCTGCAGCCGTACGGTGCCGCTCCCGGTGTCGATGGAGACGCCGTCAGCCGCGACCTCGAGCGCCTCGACGCCGCCGCTTCCCGTGTCGATGGAGAGCTCCTCGACGTTGGCGCGGTCCACCGCGACGCCGCCGCTCCCGGTGTCCACGATCAGGTCGCGCGCCTCGATGTCTTCCGCCTCGACCGAGCCACTGCCGGTGTCGACGCGCACGACACTCGCGTCGCGGACGTCCGCGACGCCGACACTGCCGCTTCCCGTGTCCACGTCCACGTCACCCTGCACATCGCGCACACGCACGGCTCCGCTCCCCGTATCCACCACGACGTTGCCTTCGACACCGTCGACGTCGACCCCACCGGTCTGCGTGTCGAGTTCGAGGTCTCCGCGCATCCGGGTGGCCTGCATGGAGCCCACACCGAGGTACACGGCCAGGTGCTTGCCTTCCGGCACCTCCACCCGCACGTCGGCCCAGACCTCGATCGCGTTCCTGTAGGGCCGACCACGCACTTCGATCCGACTGCGCCCGAGGTCGAGGAGCCGCC
>JBHHXQ010000030.1:0-14730 GCA_046757105.1 Candidatus Krumholzibacteriia bacterium | reverse complement strand
CGGCGGGCGGCGGTGAGGCCGGAGATCGGCTCCCCGAGCGCGTGGCGCGCGTGCCGCACGACACGCTCGGAGAGGCCGCGCGCCGCCAGGAGGTAGAGCGCGGAGGTGTCCGGCGACAGCAGCTGCAGCGAGCCCCCGGAGGCGCCGACCTCGTGCATGGCCGTGTCCAGCAGAAAGCCGCCCATGTCGGGCGGCGATTCGAGACACGTGCAGGCCGCCAGCAGCTCGTCGAGGCGCGTCTCCGTCGGGCTCGGTCGCACCTCGTGCGACACCGGTGTGGGGCTCCCCCAACGCCGGCGCGCTTCGCTCAGGCTGACGAGCTCGCTCCGCAGGCCGCTGCACCACTCGACCGCGTCGCGCAGGGCCAGCCGGTTCGCTGGCAGGACGACACAATCGGCGCCACGCAGCCGCTCGCGCGCTGCTGCATCGGAGCCCGCCGGCACACCCGCGATCTCGGCCAGGGAGAGGCCGGGAGCGTGCGCATCCGGGTCGTAGACGCCAACCAGATCGACGCGCTCGTGGCGGCGCAGCTCGGCCAGAAGCTCGACCTCGTCCTCGCGCGCACCGAGGATCGCGACGCGTGGCTTGTCGGTCGGTTCGCCCATGAACTCCCCTCCGGCCGCGCCCTGTAGGCCGAAGACACACGTGCATCCTTGCCCGTTCGGGACGTGCAAGGCATGCGCCAGGAGCGCGCCGCTGGATGGCCGCAGCCGGCGCGTCTGGACTGCGCCCATCTGGGTGCGAGCTGCAGCCATTCTTGGAGCTTGGAGGATTTGCCTCAAGCGATTTCGAAGGGCTCCGGGACCGCCACACACGCCGTCCGCGTCCGGAAACCCGGCCGTCCTGGCGGTTTCCTGCCCTCGGGCCACCCGTTCCAGGCGCTGCGGCGGGCGGCTTCAGAGGAGCTTGCGAATCTCGACCAGCAGCTCGCGGGCGGCCTCGGGGCTCATCCGGTCGAGATCGACGCCCCGCAGGAGGTCGGCGGCTCGGCGCTCGCTGGCCGCGAAGAGATCGAGCTGTGTGTTCTTCGGGCTCGAACCCGAGCTCGTCTGCCCCAGGCTGTGCTCCATCCTCTCGTGCTCGGCGAGGATCTCCTTGGCACGCTCGATCACCGCACGCGGCAGGCCGGCCAGCTGGGCCACCTGGACGCCGTAGCTCCTGTCGGCGCTGCCGCGACGCACGCGATGCAGGAAGAGGATCTCGTCCTGCCACTCCTTGATCTCGACGGTGAGGTTGCGGAGCCGCGGCAGGCTCTCCTCCAGGACGGTGAGCTCGTGGTAGTGCGTCGCGAACAGCGTGCGCGGCCGCGACGGTCCGAGGTCGTGCAGGTACTCGAGCACGGCCCAGGCGAGGCTCATGCCGTCGTGCGTGCTCGTGCCACGCCCCACCTCGTCGAGGATGACGAGGCTGTCGTTCGTGCAGGCGTTCAGGATCTTGGCGGTCTCGGTCATCTCGACGAGGAACGTGCTCTGGCCGCGCGCCAGGTTGTCCGAGGCACCGACGCGCGTGAAGATGCGGTCGACGCGCCCGATCTCGGCCTCGGCAGCCGGCACGAAGCACCCCACGTAGGCCATGAGCACCGTGAGCGCCACCTGTCGCAGGAAGGTGGACTTGCCGCCCATGTTGGGGCCGGTGATGAGGAGGATCTGCGCGTCGCTTCCGGAAGCCTCGACGTCGTTGGGCACGAAGGGGGTGTCGAGGAGCCGCTCGACGACCGGGTGGCGGCCGCCGCGAACGCGGACGGCGTCGCCGTCGGTCATGCGGGGGCGCACGTAGTCGCGCTTGTGCGCGACGTGTGCGAACGCCGCCAGCGTGTCGATCGCCGCCAGCGCCTCCGATGTGCGTTGCACGCGTGCCGCCTGCGCGGCGACGCGCGCGCGCAGCTCGGCGAACAGCGTCGCCTCGATGCGCACGCGCTCGCTCTCGGCACGCAGCACCAGCTGCTCCTTCTCCTTGAGCTCCGGCGTGATGTAGCGCTGCGCCGCCACCAGCGTCTGCTTCCCGGTGTAGCGCGGCGGCACCTTGTCGATCTGCCCGCGGGGCACCTCCAGGTAGTACCCGAAGACCTTGTTGTAGCCCACCTTGAGCTTGGTGATTCCGGTGGCGCTGCGCTCGCTCTGCTGCAGCGCGGCGATCCACGCGCGCGCTTCGCGCGTCGAGTCGAGGAGTCGGTCGAGGTCCTCCGAGACGCCGGGACGGATGACGCCGCCGTCCCGCACGTGCGCCGGGGGCTCGTCGACGAGCGTCTGGCGCGCGTCCCGAGCACAGTCTTCGAGCGGATCGAGTGTCTCGTGCAGCTCGCGCAGCAGGGCTGGCTCGGCATCTTCGAGGTGGGCGCGGATCCGCGGCAGGTGCTCGGCGCTTTGCGCCAGCGCCAGAAGGTCGCGTGGCGTGGCGCGGTCCGCCGCGATGCGTCCCATGAGCCGCTCGAGGTCGCCGATCTTCGCGAGGTCCTCGCGCAGGCGCTCGAGACGCGGGCGTCGCTCGAGCCACCACTCGACCGCGTCGTGGCGGGCGACCACGGCCGGCCGGGCGCGCAACGGCGAGCGCAGCCAGCGGCGCAGCATTCGCGAGCCCATGGTCGTGCGGCAGGCGTCGAGGTGGTGCACGAGCGTCACCGCGGGATCCTGGCCGCGCAGCGGGCGGAAGACCTCGAGGTTGGCGAGCGTGTCGTCGTCGAGGAACATCTCCGCGGCGCCGCGCACCACCTGCACGCGCGTGACCGCCTGCAGGCGCGCGCGCTTCAGACGGGCGCCGTGATCGAGCAGTGCGCCACCAGCGCGCACCCCTTCGGGCAGGTCGGCACAGTCGAGCCCGGCGAGGGAGGTGACGCCGAAATGGCGTCTGAGCTGCTCGGCCGCCGTCCGGGGCGAGAACGAGGCATCCTCGATGTGCGAGATCGGGATGGATTCGAAGCGCCGCTTCAGGCTCTCCTCGAAGCTGCTGCCGAGGCAGCTCTGGGGCAGGAACACCTCGCCGGGGGCGTAGCGCGCCACGATGTCGGCCATCTCGCTGGTGCGCCGCTCCCCCAGGCCGAACTCGCCGGTCGAGAAGTCCAGAAACGCGAAGCCGGCGCGCACGTCCGGCCCGGGCTGCGCCGGCACCGCGAGGCACAGGGCGTAGTGGCTGTCGCGTTCCGGCAGCAGCTCCGGCGTGAGCGCCGTGCCGGGGGTGAGCACCTCGGTGACCGCGCGCTTCACCAGGCCCTTGGCCAGGGCTGGATCCTCGAGCTGCTCGCAGACGGCGACCTTGTACCCGGCCCGCAGCAGCCTGGCGATGTAGCTGTCGACACTGTGGTGCGGGACCCCGGCCAGCGGCACGGGGCTGTCGGTGTTGCGGTCGCGCGTGGTCAGCGCGATGCCGAGCACGCGCGCGGCGATCGCGGCGTCCTCGTGGAAGGTTTCGTAGAAGTCGCCCATGCGGAAGAGCAGGATGGCGTCGGGATGCGCCGCCTTGATCTCCCGGTACTGGGCCATCATAGGCGTGAGCTTACCCGGCGGCGGCGCGCCGGCGCTCGCCGCGCGGCGCGCGGGTGTCATTGGTCCTCCGGCCGGGCGATGCGCCAGTCGATGTCGAGCGGATCGAGGTGTTCGCGCGCGTAGGCCTCGGCACGCTCGCGCGTCTCGAAGGGGCCGACGTGCACGCGGTAGAGGCGGCGCATGCCGCGCCGCACCTCGTCGACGCTCACGGGCCGGATGTCATGCGGCAGCCGGTCACGGAAACGCAGCGCGTTGACGCGGTCCTCGAAGGCGCCGATCTGCAGCACCACGTGCCCGGACCGCTGTGCGCTCGAGGCCGAGCGCGCCGCCCGGCGCAGCGCGGCCAGCGTGGGCTCGACGAGAACCGCCTCGGGTGAATCCGCGAAGCGCCCCTGCAGCTCGGCGGCGGTGTCGAGGGCGCGCTCGCGCAGGCCGAGTTCGGCCTCGCACTCCGCCTTCCAGAGAAGCGCCGTGGGATGCGTGTCGGCGCTGTCGCGCCGCACGATCTGCTCGAAGGCGACGAGTGCGCCCTGCGTGTCTCCGACCTCGCGATCGGCCCATCCCACCAGGAGCTGCGGCAGCTCGTCTGCACGCACCACCTGCAGCACCTGCCGGGCCCGGCGCGGCTGACCGAGCGCGACGAACGCCTGCGCCACCAGAAGCGTGGCCTCGTCGTCGTCGTAGGCGCGCAGGCGGGTGCGGACGCTGTTGTAGTTGCCGCGTGCGAAGTCGAGCCTGGCGAGCGCCAGGTCCGCCCGGCGCTTCGTCTCCCCCATTCCGGAAGCCCGGCTCGCCTCGCGCAGCAGACGCCTGACCTCCTTGTGCTCCGTCGACAGGCTGGCCAGCAGCAGCAGCGCCTGCGCCCTCTCCTCGCCGCGCAGGTTCCCCAGCTCCGCTTCCAGCAGATCGCGCGCATCCCGGTAGTGCATCTCCCGTCGCAGCTCGCGCACCTCCTCCAGCACTCCCGCCCGCACGGCCGTCGCCCCGGCAAGACCGACAACCAGCAGAACACCGACGACCTGCAGGCGAGCGGGGTGCCGGGTCGGGCCGGAACGTCGGGTGTGTGTGGGCCTGCGGATCTTCCCGGCCGCGCCCGCGTCCGCGGTTCCCCGCAAGCCATCGTTCGGCGTGATCGTCATGTCTCGTCCTTCTCCCGGCGCTCGACGTACGCCGCGATGAGCTCGCGCGTCTGCTCCGTCTTGCCCAGATCGAGAAGCAGATCGGCGAGCATCCGGAACGCGCGGTCCGAGCGCGGCTCGATCTCGAGCGCCTGCCGCAGCAACCGCTCGGCCTCTTCGACCTCGCCCTTCTTGATCCCGATGCGCGCCGACGCCAGCATCGTCTGCAGATCGCGTGGCCGTTTCTCGAGGATCTGCGCGTAGACGCGTTCGATGTCGCCGAACTTGCCCAGATCGAAGTAGACCTTCTCGAGCCGCTCGTGCAGCTGGCCGCCTTCCGCGGCTGCCGCGAACACCAGCTTCTGCCAGTAGTAGAGGGCGCTCTCATGGTCGCCTTCCTTGTAGGACAGGTCTCCCATGAGCAGCAACGCCCGCTCGCAGCTGCCGTCCTCCTTCAAGGCCTGCTGCAGGTAGTTCTTGGCTTCGCTGGGGCGCTCGCGCTGCAGGCAGCGCGCCGCGATCCTCGCCAGGAACTCCCCGACCTCGGCGCCGTCGAGTGCGGTGTCCTGGCGCTGCGCTTCGCGGATCGCCTTCTCGGCGGTGGCGAAGTCGGTGCTGTGCAGGGCCTCCTCCGCGATCTCCCTGTGGATCGCGGTGTCGCGCTCGAGCTCGGAGATCTCCTGGAGCGTGCGCAGCGCATCGGCGCGCTGGCCGAGTGCCCTGTAGTCGTCGACCAGGCAGCGCATCACGGCGGCGCGCTCATCGGCCGAGAGATCCTGCCGCACGGTCAGACTCTGGTGGATCTGGAACGCCGCCGTGGCATCGCCGCGGCGCCGCAGCAGGCTCCCCAGCTTGATGTAGGCGTCGGGTGAGGTGTGCCCGGACTGGATTGCGAGACGCAGGTTGCGCAGCGCGCCGTCCCAATCGTCGTGGATGAGCTGGTTCAGTGCCGTGGTGTAGGGGTCGGTGTTCGTCTTTGGACGCCGCGTGCCGCGGCTGATGACGAAGAGCACCAGCCCTCCGACGAGGAGGAGTCCGAGCCAGAAAAGGAGCGTGGAACCTCCGGGCACAGCGAGACCTCCGCCGCATTCAGCCTTCTGCGGTTGGGGAGTCGGACGGCTCCTGCGAAGACTCGAGTCCGGAGAGGGGCAGGTTGCGCAAGGCGGTGAGCTCGTCGTCGAGTCTCGAGCTGTCGCGCCGCAGCCGCCGGATGGTCGCCCGCAGGGCGATCTCGCGGAAGACCATCAGGAGGAACACCACCAGAGCCCCGAAGAGTGCCGCACAGAACAGAACGACGTTCAGGGGGAGATCCTGGTGGGTGCGCGTGAAGAGCGTCAAGGAGGTCCGATGGTCGACGTTGACGATCGCGAACGCCAACACCGCGGCGACCGCGACGAAGATCAGCAGGCTACGCACGAGCCACACGAGGAAAGCCTCCTCCCTGCACACGAGCGTGGACGGCTCGAGCTTCAGGCGTCCCCGCCCGGGCGGGGACACCGCCATCTGACGCGCCGCGGGCGCGTCCCGTCAAGGGAAAGGGTGAGCGCCGGGCGCTCACCCTGATCCACCATCCTTGCCGCTGCCGGTCCCTCAGACCTCGTCGCCGATCTCCTCAGCGTTCGAGGTTTCGGCTTCGCCGTCGGCGGCCTCGGAGTCCGTCGACTCCCCCGACTCCCCGGTCTCGGGCAACGGTTTCTTGGTCCCGAACCTGGCGTTGAACGCGGCCAGGTCCTCGGCCGTTGCGTCGTCCATGTAGGCGCGCACCGAGAGCACGATCCGCCGGTTGGCCGGATCCATCTTGATCACCTTGAGCGGGATCGCATCCCCCACGCCGAAGTACTCCGTCGGCTTCTTGATGTCGTCCGGCAGCAGGTGCGACACCGGAACGAACCCCTCGACGCCGGGCCGTAGCTCCACGACGATGCCGCGGTCGAGAAGGCGCTCCACGGTGCCCTCGAGCGTGGTGCCGACGACGTACTCCTGCGCCAGGTCGTCCCACGGGTCCTCGGTGGTCTGCTTGATGCCGAGGCTGATGCGCCGGCTCTCGCGGTTGACCTCGAGCACCTTGACCCGGACGACGTCGCCCTTCTTCACCACCTCGCTCGGATGGCGCACGCGCTTGGTCCACGACATGTCCGAGATGTGCACCAGGCCGTCGATGCCTTCCTCGATCTCGACGAAGGCGCCGAAGTTGGTGAGGTTGCGCACCTTGCCTTCCAGCTCGGTGTCGGGCGGGTACCTGTCGGCGAGCGTCTCCCACGGGTCGGGCTCGGTCTGCTTCAGACCGAGCGAGATCTTCTCGTTCTCGGGGTCGATCTTGAGAACCATCACATCGACCTGGTCGCCCACGGAGACGACCTTCGACGGATGCCGCACGTGCTTCGTCCACGACATCTCCGAGATGTGGATGAGGCCCTCGACACCGCGCTCGAGCTCCACGAAGGCGCCGTAATCGGTGATCGACACCACCTTGCCCTGCACCCTCGAGGCGACCGGGTACTTCTCCTCGACCTCTTTCCACGGGTAGGGCTGCAGCTGCTTGAGGCCGAGCGAGATGCGCTCGCGCTCGCGATCGAAGTCGAGCACCTTGACCTCGAGGTCCTGGCCGATCTGCACGACCTCGCTCGGGTGCGACACGCGCCCCCAGGAGAGGTCGGTGAGGTGCAGCAGGCCGTCGATGCCGCCGAGGTCGACGAAGGCGCCGAAGTCGGTGATGTTCTTCACCGCACCCTTGCGGATCTGCCCCTTGTCGAGCTCCTCCATGATCTTGGCCTTCTGCCGGGCGCGCTCCTCCTCCAGCACCACACGGCGCGACACGACGATGTTGCGCCGCCGTTTGTTGAGCTTGATGATGCGGAACTCCAGCTCGTCGCCGATGAGAGCGTCGAGGTTCGGGACCTGTCGCAGCGCCACCTGTGAGCCGGGCAGGAACGCGTCCACGCCGTAGAGCTTGGCCACCAGGCCCCCCTTGATGCGACGGTCGACGGTTCCGAAGACGGTTTCCTGGCTGTCGAAGGCAGCCTTGATCCGATCCCAGACCTTCAGGAAGTCGGCGCGCGTCTTGGAGAGGACGATCAAGCCGTCCTGGTTCTCCATCTTCTCGAGGTAGACGTCGAACTGGTTGCCGACCTGCAGTTCGTCCGTGCCGACGAACTCGGCCAGCGGGATGGCACCTTCGCTCTTGAAGCCGATGTCGACCAGCACCTCGCTCTCGCCGACGCCGACCACGGTCCCCTTGACGATTTCGCCCTCGCCGAAGTCCTTGAGGGTCTCGTCGTACTCGAGGACCTGTTTCATGAAGTCCTCACGCGAGGGTCCATCTTCGTCGGGGTCGTCGAAATCGAAGTTCATGGGCTTCACCTGGGCGGCCGGTGTGCGGCGGCGCGGCTTGCGCTCGTCTTCGTCGTCTTCGTAATGACGACGTGGCGGACCACCACGACGATCGCGGCCTCGACCCGAGCGCGGTGACCGGCGGCGAGACGAATCGTCGGCCTGGCTGCCGGTCGCACCTCGGTTCTCGGACGCCTTGTCGGATGTCGCCGTTGCGGCAACCGTCCCAGCTTCTTCGGACCCCGGAGTCGCACCCCGCGGCGATTCGGTCTCACCTCCATTTGGTGTGCCCTCGGCACGTCCAGATTCCCCATCGCGGAGCGCGTTGCTCTCATCAAGCATGTACGGGATTCCTCCTTTATCCTTCTGATTCCCCAATTGGGGTAGAATCGAGCTACAGTAGCAACAAGCAGCGTCCGCTCGCAAGGGGTTCAGCCTGTCCCCGAGGCCAATCCTGCCGCGCGCGCGGGTCTGGAGCGGCGCCGCGCCTGGAAAGCGCGCCGCTCGGCTCGATGGCGCTCGGACGTCTCATGACGGACCCCGCCGGACCGGCTCCCCGGTCGCGAAACGGCCCGGCAGCGCGAGCCCCTGCAGCGGGTGCCGCGCGGCCGAGCGCAACATCAGCCCCGCGATGCGCTCCATGACCAGGTCGCCGACCCGCTGGTAGGTCTCCTGATCGTCCCGGCCCCGCACGGCGTGCAGATCGACCGGCTCCCCCACCCAGACTTCGAGCGGCTCCCGGCGCACGCCACGCGGCCGCACGTCCCGGGTGCCGCGCACGAAGGTCGGAACGACCGGGCGGCCCGCGCGCGAGGCGACGTACCCGAAGCCCCAACGCGGCCGGCCCAGCCTGCCGGGCGGCTGCCGTGTCCCCTCCGGGAACATCATGACGTTGTGGCCCGAGCGCAAGAGCTCCACGGCGCGGTCCAGGGCCGCGAAGTCGGCCTTCCGGCGATGGATCGGGAAGGCGTTGCAGGCCGCGAGCCCACGGGCCATGAGCGGGTTGCGGAAGAGCTCGCGCTTGGCGACCCACCACACCTCGAAGGGCAGGCTCGCACCGACCATGGGCGGATCCAGCCCCGCGACGTGGTTGCAGGCGACCAGAACGCTGCCGCGCAGGCGCGCTGCCGGGTGGATCACGCGCCGGAGGCCGAGGAGGTGGCGTCCGATCATGCCGAGCGTGAGGTGGGCGAACATGTAGCGCCAATGCCGAAACGCCCGGTAGCCGGCCTGCGTCCACTCCTCGGGGTCGACGAAGAGCGCTGCGCCGTCCGGGTCGGCGGGCTCGTGCGCGCGTGCCTCGACGACGCGCAGGGCCAGCGCCAGCACCGCCTCCGTCTGCTCTTCGATCGTCATCGAGGAGGTGTCGACGACGACGGCGTCGGGCGCACAGACGAGGGGGGCGCTGGCGCGCGTCGAGTCGGCATGGTCGCGCCGCTCGATGTCGAGCTCGATATCCTCGAGCCGACGTTCCTCACCCCGCTGCGTCTCCTCCGCCTGCCGCCGCAGCGCACGCGTGCGCACGGCCGCGGTCAGGAAGATCTTCAGGTCGGCATCCGGCAGCACGACGGTGCCGATGTCCCGCCCCTCCATGACCGTGCCGCCCTGCGCCGCCAGCTGTCGCTGGCGCTCCAGCATCACGTCGCGTACGGGAGCCAGAGCGCTGACAGCGGAGACGGCGCGCGTCACCTCGGGCGAGCGCACCTCCTCGGTGACGTCCTCCTCGTCGAGGAGCACGCGCGCTCCACCCGGAGCGCCCTCGAGCCGGATGCGCGTCGTCCGCGCCAGCTCCGCGAGCGCTGCGGGATCGCCGAGATCCACGCCCTGCCGCAGCGCCGAGAGCGTCAGGGCGCGGTACGTGGCGCCGGTGTCGAGGTAGCCGAGCTCCAGCCGCTCGGCCACGGCGCGCGCCGTGGTGCTCTTCCCGGAGCCCGCCGGACCGTCGATGGCCACGACCAGCCGGGCCAGAGCGTCCCGATGCCGCGCCAGGCGCTCCTCGAGCGCCTGCCTTTCGCCGGCGCGGAAGGCGAAGCGTGCAGCGGGGGGCGGCGGCTCGCTCATGAGGCGCCCTTGTCGCGCGACCTGCGGCTGAGGTCGAGCTGCTTGCCGAGGGCGGAGGCCATCGGCGCCACCTCGCGCATCATCTGGTCGAAGTGGTCCGGCGTCAGCGACTGTGGTCCGTCGCTGAAAGCCTCGGCGGGGTTCGTGTGCACCTCGATCATGAGGCCGTCGGCGCCCGCCGCGATGGCGGCGCGTGCCATCGGGATCACGTAGCGCCAGTCTCCCGTGCCGTGGCTCGGATCCACGATGATCGGCAGATGGCTGATGGTGTGGATCACCGGCACCGCGCAGATGTCGAGGGTGTTGCGCGTGATGTGGTCGAACGTGCGGATGCCGCGCTCACACAGGATGACCCGGTCGTTGCCCTGCGAGAGAACGTACTCGGCGCACAGCAGGTACTCCTCGATCGTCGTCATCATGCCGCGCTTGAGCAGGACCGGTTTGCCGCAGTCTCCCACCTCGCGCAGCAGATCGAAGTTCTGCACGTTGCGGGCACCGATCTGCAGGATGTCCGCGAACTGCGCCACGAGCTCGACATGCCGCGTGTCCATGACCTCGGTCACGACGGCCAGGCCGGTCTCGCTTCTGGCGCCGTGCAGCAGCTCGAGTCCTTCGCGCCCCAGCCCCTGGAACGAGTACGGCGAGCTGCGCGGCTTGAAGGCACCGCCGCGCAGGATGGAGGCCCCGGCGGCCTTGACGCGGCGGGCCACCTCGAAGAGGCCGTCGTGCGTTTCGACCGAGCACGGGCCCGCCATGACCACGACGCGGTCGCCACCGACCTCCAGATCGCCGACGCGAACGATGCTCGTCTCCTGGCAGTACTCGCGGCTCGCCTGCTTGTAGGGCCGTGTGTAGGGGAGGATCCGGGCCACACCAGCCATCCGATCCACGTTGCGGTCCTCCAGCAACGAGGCATCGCCGACCACGCCCACGATCGTGCCCTCCGGGCCGGTCGAGCGCCGGTAGCGGCAGCGCAGCTGCTGCAGCAGCTTCTCGACGCGCTCGATCTGGCGCTCGGTGGCGTTGGGACGGAAGACGATGCGCACGCGAACCCCCTTACGACGGCGGCCGGCGCCCGGCCTGCCCGGATGCGCCGCGAGCTGCTTCGAGCGCCCGCAGGATGGCCTGGTGCTCCGAGGCGTCGAGCGGGCGCATGGAGCCTTCCGGAAGCTCCCCGAGACCGATCGGGCCGATCCGCACGCGATGCAGTCCCAGGACCGAGCAGCCGACGGCCGCGAGCATTCGCCGCACCTGACGCTTGCGTCCCTCGTGCAGGACCAGCCGCACGATCACCGTGGTGTCGCGCAGCTCCTGGGTGGCCCGGCAGGCCGCGGTGCGACCGTCCTCGAGCTCGATGCCGTCACGGATGCTCAGCACCTCGTCATCCGAGAGCGGCTCGGCGACCCGCGCTTCGTACTCCTTGTCGATGCCCCAGGAGGGATGCGTCAGACGGAAGCTGAGCTCGCCGTCGTTCGTCAGCAGCAGCAGACCCGTGGTGTCGAGATCGAGACGTCCGATCGGGAACAGACGCACCGCGATCCCGTGACGTTCGGCGAGGTCGAGCACCGTGGGGCGACCTTGCGGGTCGTTGGCGGTGCATACGACCCCGGCGGGTTTGTGGAGCATCCACAAGGCGCCGGGCGGCTGCGGGTGCACCTCGACGCCGTCGACGCAGACGCGATCCCCGGGTTGGACGCGCAGGCCGAGCTGCCCGGGCACGTCGTTCACGCGCACCCGGTCGCTGACGATGAGCTCGTCGCACCGTCGCCGGCTGCCGAGTCCACATGCTGCCAGGAACCGATTCAACCGCATGATCCGCTCAGGGGACGCCTCGTTCCGCCTCGGGGGGGCTGGTCGGGCCCTCCCCGCCTGGCGGCACCGCGTTCCCGGTCGCCTCCTCCAGCGGCGCCGCGGCGCTGCTGCCGGCCGGCCCCGCGACGGTGGCGCTCGCCGTCTCGGCAGTCGGCGTCGCGCTTTCGCTCGCCGTCTCGTCCGGCAGCGTCGCACTTTCGCCGGCCGTCTCAGCAGTCGGCGTCGCGTCTTCGCTCGCCGTTTCGTCAGTCGGCGTCGCACTCCTGCCGGCCGTCTCGGCAGGCTGGGCTGACCTCTCGGGAGTCTGCACGGCCGCCGTTTCCGGCCGCTGCCCGGCAGGCCCCGGGGCGCCACCGAGCCCCACCGCCGCGGGTGAATCCGGCTCGCCTTCCGCCTCCCGGCGCTCCGCCGCCACGCGTGCCGAGACCTCCTGGATGCGCGAGCCGCGCACGTGCAGCTCGTCGTCCAGCTCGGCCAGCGTCGGCAGGTTGCGACTGCGCAGCTTCTCGTCGAGCGTCGCCTCGACCTCGCCCTCCCCGGGCAGCGCCGCGACCGCGGCCGCGTGGTGCGCCTCGGCGAGTTCGAGCAGCTCTTCGCGCTCCTGGCGCCGCGCCTCCTCCTCGCGCTCGCTGAGCATCGCCTCCAGCTCCTCCAGGCTCGGGAGATCCTTCAGGCGGTTGAGTCCGAGGTACTGCAGGAACTCCGGCGTCGTGGCGTACAGCAAGGGACGCCCGACGCCCTCGGCACGACCGGCGATGCGGATGAGGCTGCGTTCGAGGAGCGTCTCGACGACACCGCCGCTCGAGACGCCACGAATGGCGTCGATCTCGGGTCGTGTGGTCGGCTGCTTGTAGGCGATGATGGCCAGCGCCTCGAGTGCCGCTTTGGTCAGACGCACGCGTCGCTTGCCGACGAACAATCGTCGCACCACGTCGGAGAGCTGCGGCTTGGTCATCAGCTGGAAGCCGCCGGCCACGCGCGCCACGTGGAAGCCACGTGGCGTCGACTCGTACTCCTTCTCGAGGGCCTCCACGGCGAGCTGGATCTCCTGCCGATCGGCATCGGGAAGCAGCTCGTCGAGCCGACCGAGCGTCAGCGGCTGATCGGAGGCGAAGAGCAGGGCTTCCAGTCGCGAATTCAGATTCATGCGTCCCCCTCCTGCACGGCGCACTTCTTCGCCTCGCGAGCAAAGATCCAGACCTCACCGAAGCAGTCCACCTGGTGCACGCTCAAGGCTCCGCGCTTGATGAGCTCCAGGAGCGCCATGAACGTCACGATGACCTCCATGCGCGTGCGCGCACCCTCGAAGAGCTCGCTGAACGGCAGGCGTCCCTTGTCGCGCAGGAGTGTCAAGAGGGATTCGGACTTCTCCTCGAGCGACACCGGCTCGAGCTCGACCTCGTGCGCGACCACCTCGTCGAGGCCCACCAGCACTCCCTGCAGCGCCTTGATGAGCTGTGGCAGGTTGACCTCGAAGGTCGTTTCGTCGCCGGTCTTCTTCGCTTCCTCCAGGAGGGACGCGTCGAGGGGGTGCGTGAACCGGCGCAGGTTCTCCCTCTCGTGCTCCTCGAGCTTCTTCGCCGCCTCCTTGAACTTCTTGTACTCGAGCAGGCGCTGCACCAGCTCCTGCCGCGGATCCTCCTCGTCCTCTTCGCCGGGGCGCTGCACCGGAAGCAGCATGCGCGCCTTGATGCGCAGCAGCGTGGCCGCCATCACCAGGAACTCGCCCGCCGGATCGAGGTCGAGCTCCTCCATCCTCTCGATGTGCTGGAGATACTGCTCGGTGATGCGCGCGATCGCGATGTCGTAGATGTCCATCTCCTCGCGCTGGATGAGGTAGAGCAGCAGGTCGAGCGGGCCCTCGAACTGGTCCAGCTTCACCACGTACGTCATCATCCGCCCCCCGGCTGGGCGCGCGTGCCGCCCAGGCCCATGGCCTGGCGCACCTCGCGCATGGTTTCGACCGCCTGGGCGCGCGCCTGCTCGTTGCCCTTCTCGAGGATGGCGTCGACGCGCCCCGGCTCCGCTTCGAGCTCCGCACGCCGCTCGCGGGCCGCGGCGAAGTGCTCGCTGATGCGCTCGGCGGCCTCCATCTTGCAGTCGAAGCAGCCGCGCACGCGAGGTCCGGCCCGGCATTCGCGCTCGATGGCGGGCACGGCCTCGGGCGGGCTGAAACGCTGGTGGTAGGTGAACACGGTGCAGGCTTCGGGATGCCCGGGGTCGTCCTGCCGGATGCGCTGCGGATCGATGGCCGACCGGCGCAGGCGCTTGCGGATCGCCTCCGGGGGATCGGTGAAGTCCACCGTGTTGCCCAGCGACTTGCTCATGCGCTGGCCGTCGATTCCCGGGAAGCGCGCGAACTCCGTGAGCTTCACCTCCGGGATCGGGAACACATTGCCGAAGGTGCTGTTGAAGCGGCGCGCGATCTCGCGCGTGATCTCGACGTGCGGCGCCTGGTCCTCCCCCACGGGCACCAGGTCGCCCTTGTAGAGCAGGATGTCGGCAGCCTGCAGCACGGGGTATCCCATGTGTCCGTAGGAGACGTTCTCCTCGAGACCCAGGTCGCGCAGCTGCTCCTTCAGTGTGGGGTTGCGCTCGAGGCGCGACAGGGTGATGAGCATCGAAAAGATCAGGTGCAGCTCGCCGTGCTCCGGCACCTGCGACTGCACGAAGATCGGCGAGGTTTCCGGATCGAGCCCGGCCGCCATCCAGTCGATCACCATGTCGCGCGTGCGTTGCGAGATCTGCGAGGTGTCGAGATCCGTGGTCAGCGCGTGCAGGTCCGCGACCATGAACCAGGACCGGTGCTCGCGCTGGTGGCGGATCCAGTTCTCCAGTGCACCGGCGTAGTTGCCGAGGTGGAGCCTTCCCGTGGGTCGCATGCCGCTCAGAACCGTGGCCACGTCTTCCCCTCCTGGAGACCTCGCCGG
>JBHHXQ010000029.1:0-14822 GCA_046757105.1 Candidatus Krumholzibacteriia bacterium | reverse complement strand
GGGGCGCTCCTGCACGAGCCGGAGGTTCAGCCGAGGCGTGGTTGCGGCGGCCCGGCCGAGCTGCGCCAGGAATGCGCACGGGGTCCGCGTCGCGGGTCCTGCCTGCGCGTGGAGTCTGCACCACACCAGACAGAAGAGCAGTGCCTGCCGTTCCCGGCCCGTCCGGGACGTCCTGAACCTCCACGAGGCGGCGTGCGGCGAATGGGAACCTCCCCCATGCTCTGGCGACACGACAGAGGCGTTTTATATTTGGAGTCAGGGCTGGCTGACCTGGATCGCCCTGGATCCATCTCCTCGGAGGGAGGGCATGAGTCTCCGAGCCGTACCGGTGGCAATGTTCCTCTGCCTGTTCTTGCTGCCGCCCGGCGCCTGCCAGGCACAGCCCCGGATCCTGCGTGGGTCGATCTCCGGCCGCGTCGTCGAGCACGAGACCGACAAGCCCATCCGTGCCGCCCGCGTCGTCCTCGTGAGCACGAACACCGAGGGCACCTCACGCCGTGACGGCGCTTACAGGATCGTCGTGGTTCCTGCCGGCACCCACACGGTGAAGGTGAGCTGTCCGGGCTACCTGTCGCAGGTGATGGAGAACGTCCGGATCGAGCCGGAGAAGACCACCACGCTCGACTTCAGGCTGCTGAAGGCGAGGGACGTGCGCGAGGCCCGGCGGGCGGCAGCCGACCGCCCCGCGCTCGACGCCGCCCTGGCCGAGCACCTGCATACGATCGATGCTCCCCGAAGCTCCATGTCCTGGAGAGCCGGTCGATTCGGGCTTCCCGGCTCCCGGGCGGACTGCAGAGGTTCCAGGTTCGCGGTCAAGGTCGCGGTTGCAGCGTGTCCGGTGCGTTGACCGCACGCAGCCGGTCGCGGGCGGGGGCGAAGTTGGGATCGAGCCGCAGGGCGCGCGCCCAGGCCGCGCGCGCTTCGCGGAGCTTGCCCTGCTGCTCGAAGATGACGCCCACATTGAAGTGCAGAAGCGGCTCGCCGGGCGTGCGCAGCAGCAGCTCGAGAAGGAGGCGCTCGGCGCGCTCGACGTCGCCGGGCGCATCGCGTTCGCTCCAGTAGAGGGCCAGGTTGAGCTGCACCTCCATGCGGCGGGGGAGCCAGCGCGCCGCCTCTTCCTGGTAGCGGATGGCGGCTTCCAGGTCGCCGAGTGCGTAGACGCGTTCGGCCATCTGGGCATTCTGCCAGCCGGGCGCCGTTCGCGGCGGCTTGGCGCCCACGCGCGTCAGAGCGCCCAGCGCCACGAGGATCACCAGCGCCATGACCGCGCGCGTCGTCTGCCGGCGCGCGACCCAGGTGCCGAGCGTCGCCGCACCGAACCCGGCGAGCAGGGCCACATAGGGGAGAGCGGCCAGCCGGTAGCGTGCGGTCACGAAGAACAGCACGCACGGAAGCAGCGTCGCCGCCGCAAAGCCGATCACGAAGCCGGTGCCGGCTCGTTTCTCGCGTCTCGCCCGCCACACACCCAGCGAGGCGAGCGGCAGGATCCAGGTCAGGTCGACGAAGAACATCCGGAACGTACCGATGCGATCGCGATGGAAGGCGTAGCTCTCGATCTGCGGGATCTCGCGCGCCTGGAGCAGGAGGCCCACCTTGCGCAGCAGCAGCCACGCGAACCTCCCCGGCTCCTGCCGGATCCATTCCCAGGAACGCGCCAACCACATGGACGAGTCCGCTGCCTCACGCGTCCCCGCGATCGCTTCGACCGTGAGCGCCCGCGCCACCACAGCCGACGGCAGCGCTGCGTCCTCTAGATCCGGAAGAGGGGTCGTGAAGAAGCGCACGCCCGGTGGCTGCCGGAAGCGTCCGTTCGCGCGCGGCGCATTGCCCGCGTAGAAGTTGACCCCGGCGTTCGTGGTCAGGATCAGGCCGCCACCCTGGGCTCTGTTGCGGGCCAGAACGGGAGCGAGCACCAGGAACCAGACGATCCCCGCGACGGTGATGCTCTGCCACGAACGCCGCCGATCCTCTGCATCCCACAGCATCGCGACGACGACCGGCGCCGCCAGGAGGATCGTGCCGCGGCCGAGCGTCGCGAGCCCGAGGAGCAGGCCTGCCAGGCTGGCGCGCCACGGCTTCGGCCACCTCGGCAGCAACACTACCGCGAACGCGCCCAGAACCAGCGTCAGGAGCAAGGACTCCATGACCAGGAGTCCTTCATGGAAGGCCAGCGTTCCGTAGAGGCCCAGGAGCAAGGCCGCCGCACACCCCGCCAGGTTCCCGAACAAGCGGCGCCCGAGCGCCAGAACGAGTGCAACGCCCAGAACACCGAGGGCACTCTGCAGAACGCGGACGGCGAACGGCTCCGGCCCGGTGACCCGATACAGCCAGGACAGCGCGTGCGGGTAGAGGGGTCCGAGAAAGTACGGCCCCTGGAAGTCGCCGCGCCCCTCGGCGAGCGAACGTGCCCACGCGTGGTAGAAGGCGCCGTCCAGGTACGGCACGCGGAACACCGGATCGTCGCGCGTTGCGAGGACGAACACGGCGCGCACGACGACGGCAACCCCGACGCAGGCCGCAGCCATCCATCTGCCGTCGAACCGACGCAGCATCTTCCTCTCGTCCCACCGCCGTGCCGCGAACCACCGCGGCAGTGTAGGCTGGACCTCGTCGGGCCACAAGACATCCGCCCCGACGGAGAAGGGCACCTGCATCACCGGGGAGTCCGGAAATCCCCCCGAGGGGATCGGAACCTCCCCGAAACGGGGGCGTTCTGCGTGACGTCCGACGCGACCCGCCAGCGGGGTCCAGGTCGTGGCGAGCGCACGCTGGCAGCGGGGCCGGTCGGGCTTCGTGCTAAGATGCCGCCATGTGCTCTTCGGGTTTCATCCAGTCCGCACCCCGTCGTGAGGACGACGAGTCGCGCGAGCTGCAGCTCCTGCTGCGCTTGCAGCGCGACTTGAAGCAAGTCGGATCGTTCGACCGCCTCATGCACGTGGCGCTCCGCCTGATGGCTCCGCATTTCGATGCACCCGACGGCATCGTTCTCAAGCCCGGACGCGTCGGCAAGCCGTACATCGTGCACCAGATCGGCGCCCGCAAGTGGGATCTCGAGCGCGTGGCGGAGATCTTCGCCACCGGCCGCACCGCGCTCCCACCGGAGATGCTGTACACGGCGTTCCGCGAGCGCGAGAGGACGGTGGCGGTCCTCCTTCTCGGGCGCGGCGCTCCTTTCGGCCGCGCCGACCTGCGAGCGCTCCAGCGGCTCGCACTCGTCGTGAGCGAGCGGCTCGACACGCTCTCCGAGACGCGCGTCGTGGAGGTGCTGGCGCGCATCGAGCGCAAGATCTCGAGCGAGCTCAGCACGGTCGACCTGCTGTACCAGATCCTCGACGGCCTGCAGCTGCTCGTGCACTACGACCACAGCGGCTCGATCCTCCTCCTGGATGCCGAGCGCTCGCAGCTGGTCGTTCGCGCCGAGAAGATCGCCTGGCGCAAGATGAAGAGCCCGCACATCCACGACGCCCTCGAGTTCGAGCCGGGGATGGGGGAGCTCTTGCACGACGACAGCCGGGGGTTCCTCATGGGCGCCGGAGACGCGGGCGCTTCCACGCATGCTCTGGATGACGCCGGCGACGTCCCGACGGCTCCGCTCGTGTCACGGGCACGCTTGAAGGCGCTCTACGAGAAACTGTGCTATGCCTGCCGCACCGGTCTGGGGCCACCCGAGGCGAGCATGCTGGTCGTTCCACTTCTCTTCGGGAACCGCCTGCTGGGACTGCTCAAGCTCTCGTCCGTGCACGCGAGCGCCTTCACGCCCGGCGACGTGCGCGTGGTGGGACGCTTCATCGAGAAGATGAGCACGGCCATCCGCAACGCCAACTTGTACGAGCGCCGGCTGGACGAGCTGCGCGCCATCAACGAGATCGGCCAGCTGGTGACCCGGCCGCTGCCCCTGGAGGAAACCTGCCAGAGCATCCTCGAGATCGTCCTGCGCGTCATGAACCTGCACGTGGGCTCCATCGAGCTTCTCGACCGCGATCAGGGCCGGCTCCGCGTGCTGGCGTCGTACGGCTACTCGATCGAGTGCGCAGGGCTGGATCTCGGCGAAGGCATCACGGGCGAGGTGGCCCGCACGGGCAAGCCGATCGTCGCGAACGACGTCGTGGAACACCCGAGCTACGTGCTGCGCTTTCCCGACGTGCGCTCCGAGCTCGCGGTGCCGATCACCTTCGAGGGCGTCACGCTCGGCGTTCTGAACGTCGAGTCGTACACACGCAACCGCTTCCGCGAGCGCGACGTCGAGTTCCTCTCCATCCTGGCCGACAGGACGGCCACGGCTCTCGAAACGCTCGAGCAGCGCGAACACCGCCGCGCCACGCTGCAACTCCTCTACGAGCTGAGCGCCAAGCTTGCGGTTCCCGAGGATGCGCGCCCGCTCCTGCAGCTCACCGTGGACTTGACCCGCCAGCACCTCTCGTGCGAGGTCGCCTCGATCTTCCTCTTCGAGGAGGGGCTCTACCGGCGCTGCGCGACCGCGGGTCTGCCGCAGGAATGGTTTGCGGAGGAAAGCTTCTCCTCCGGCGAGGGGCTGACCGGCCGCGCCGCGGTGCTGCGACCCGGATCCTACCCGAAGCCGGTCGTCGAGAACACCGTCCAGGAAAGCGGCGAGGCTCTTCCCGCGATCCTGCGCCGGTACCGCGAGAAACTGCCCTCCGGGCGCATCGCACATCTGATCGCCGTGCCGCTGGTGGAAGGAGACCGCCCCATCGGCAATCTGCGCGTGATCAACCGCACGACGCTCGAGGGCAGCATCGCGCCGGGTGGCTTCACGAAGACGGACGTGACGCTCCTTTCGACGATCGCGAGCCAGGTGTCGGTGGCCCTCGCCGATTTCAGGAAGCGCGAGCGCATCCGGGAGATGAGCGCGGAGCTCGAGAAACAGGTGCAAGAACGCACCGAGGAGGTGCAGCGGCTGGCGTCCTTCGTCGAGAACGCGCCGCTCGCCATCTTCTGGATCGACGCCGAGGGTGCCCTGCAGTTCATCAACGAGGCGGGCGAGAAAATGTTCGGCTACCAGGCGGACGAGCTGCGCGGCCGCCGCGTCGACGATGAAGGCTCCGGGATCCTGGGCACGCAGCTCCCGCACCTCGAGCAGGTTGTGGGTTTCATGAGCAACTGGACCGGCGAGATCGAGTGCCGGAGAAGCGACGGGAGCATCTTCCCCGTGTATCTGTCGGCGCGCGCCCTCGCCGGCACGAGCGGCGACACGCGCGGCATGGTGGTGTTCGCGCGCGACGCGACGGCAACGAAGGAGCTCGAGCTGCAGCTCCTCGAAAGCGAGGGCAAGCGTGCCATGGCCGACCTGGCCGGAGGGGTAGCGCACGACGTCAACAACGCGCTGGGGTCGAGCCTGCCGATGATTCAGGCCCTCCGGGACGACCTCGAACAGCAGGAGTTCGACCAGGGGCAGTTCCTGGAGGATCTCCGGCAGATCGAGAGCTACACGCGCATCAGCGTGCGCATCTTCCAGGGCATGCTCTCGATGGCACGCGGAACCTTCGCGATCGATCAGGTCGTCCAGGTCAACGAGCGCGTCGAAACGGCAATGGATCTCTTGAGCTTCAAGCTGGAAAAGGCGCGTGTGGAGGTGAATCTCGAGCTCGCGAGCAACATCCCGGAGATCCTCGCACATCCAGGACGCCTGGAACAGGCCTTCCACAACCTCATCCTGAACTCCATCGACGCCATGCCGGAAGGTGGTACGTTGACGCTGCGCACCTGGAACGATGGCGACTGCATCGTCGCCGAGGTCGAAGACACCGGCGAAGGGATCCCGCAGGAGCTGCTGGATCGCGTAGAGGAGCCATTCTACACCAGCAAACGCCACGGAACCGGTCTCGGTCTCTCGGTCGTGCGCAGCATCGTGTGGGAGCACGACGGCAAGATGATGCTGCGCAGCAAGGCGGGCGAGGGCACGACCGTGCGCATCGAGCTGCCGGTCACCGGTCGGACCCGGGAATCCGCACGTGTGGAGGAGACATGACGGATCCCGAAGCCGCGCGCATCCTCGTCGTGGACGACGAGCCGGGGATCCAGCGCACGGCGCGCCGCATCCTGGGACGGCACCACCGCGTCACGCTTGCTTCCTCCGGCGCCGAGGCGCTCGAGGTGCTGGCGCGCGAACCCCACGACCTCGCGATCGTCGACGTCCGCATGCCGGGCATGACCGGATTCGAGGCCCTCAAGAGCATCAAGGCGCAGTTCCCGGATACCGAGGTCATCATCATGACGGGCTCGATCTCGAACCCGGAGGAGAAGCTCGTCGAGGCGCTGCGCGAGCGCGCCTTCTACTTCATCAACAAGCCGTTCGAAAAAGCGGTGTTGGAGACGCTGGTCCAGCGGTGTCTCGAACGGCAGCGGCTGGAGCGCGAGAACCGCGCCTACACGCTGGCGCTCGAGATGGATCTGGATCGCGCCCGCGCCTTCCAGCGGCTCCTGCTGCCGAGTTCGTTTCCGCGCGTCGTAGGCCTGCGTGGCGACGTGATGTACGAGCCGTCCGAGCGGCTGGGCGGCGACTACTACGATTTCTTCGCGTTGGGCTCGACGAAGCTCGGTGTGTTGATCGCCGACGTCGCCGGACACGGTGTCACCGCCGCCCTCTACACGGGCATGCTCAAGTCGGAGATGCGTGCGGTCCAGGAGGAATGGTGCGAGCCCGACCGCCTCTTCCAGAGAATCAACGACCGCCTGACCCCGGTGACCCGCAACCAATACGTCACCGCGATCCTGGCGATCCTGGACGTGGAGACGCAGGAGCTGCGCTACGTGAGCGCCGGGCATCCGAGCTTCTTCACAGGCGACGGGCGTGCCTGGGAATCCACGGGCACACCACTCGGTATGCTTCCCGGGTACTCGTACGATGTCGGCGTCCTGCCGCTTCGTCCCGGCGAACGGCTTCTCTTCTACACGGACGGTCTCACCGAGGCCCTGCGGGACGACGGCACGGACTTCGGTACGGAGCAGCTGCGCGCGGTCTTCGCCACCACTCGCGGGATGCCTCCGGACGAAGCGGTCGCGAAGATCATCGGTGCCGTCAAGAGCTTCACCGGGAAGCGCACGCTCCACGACGACGCCACCGCCATCCTTCTCGAATACGATCCGGCATAGCCCTTCCGCGGTCGTAACGCCGGCTCCCGAAACGAGCCGGACCCGGTCGAGATTGAGACTGGGTCTCAATCCACTCGGGTGGCACGATCCCACGAACTGGGGGGCGGCGGGAACCACCCGACGCCACCGGCCGGCACCGAATCCTGCCGGCATCGGCCTCCCGTGGCGGCTGGAAACCGGGTCCCGAAGATGTTATCATTGCGCCACTTGAAAGAACTTCGCGGTTCCTCTTCAGGCGGCCGCACATCATCTTCGCCGTTCTCTCTCACCCTGGCCGTCCCGAACCTTGCTCGTGGAGGACGTGCCATGCGGCACCTACGCTGCCTCACCCTGATCCTTCGTCTCTTCGTTCTGACCAGCCTCGTCGGGCTCGGCGCCGCTTCGTCTGCACTGGCGCGAAATGGCCTCCTGGGGCTGTTCTTCGACGAGAACGCCTCCGAATGCACCGGAGACGTCGGCCCGGGCGCGACGAAGACCCTCTACGTCGTTCTCGTCCCGGATGGCGATACTCGGGGTGGAATCACCGGTGCCGAGTTCCGCGTCGACATCGACGACGCGACGAGCTACGTGTTCCAGGGTGAAGAGATCGTGGTGCCCGGAGCCATCAAGGTGGGGGATGCACTCGGCTCGGGAATCACGCTCGCGTGGCCGGAGTGCCAGAGCAACCTCGTCATCCCGATTCTGAGCTTCCAGGTCCTGAACTTCGGCTCCGGTGCGAGCGGCGCGAACGTCCGGATCGACCACCATGGAAGCCCCTCGCACCGGGAATTCGTGTGCCCATTGGCGGTCCTGTGCAACGGGCCCGTGTTCGACAAGGTGTGCGTCGAATCCGGCAAGGCGGTCCTCAACCCGTCCCAGCCGTCGCCGTGCGGTCCGACGACGGAATCCGCCGAGTGGAGCCGCGTGAAGGAGCTGTACAGGTAGCGCCTGTGGCATGCGTGTCGTAGCATGGCGGCGATGCGCATCGCCTTCCTTGCAGATGCTTCGCTGCCGCACACCGTACGCTGGGTGAACTTCTTTGCAGGTCGCGGGCACGACTGCCTGCTGCTGAGCCTCGAGCGCGGCGACGGCTACGCATGTGTGGTGCACGAGCTCGCGCCCCACCGCATGCTGCCTCGCTTCCTGCGCTACTCACTCGACGTGCCCGCCGCCGGCGCGCGGCTGCGAGCGTTCGCTCCCGACCTCGTGAACGCCCACTTCCTCCCCAACTACGGCTGGATGGCGGCGCGCGTCGGACTGCACCCGTTGGTTCTCACCACGCTCGGAAGCGACATCCTGACCGTGCCGGCGCGCAGCCCGCTGCACCGCTGGCGCACGCGCTGGGTCCTGTCGCGCTGTGACCGCGTCACGTCGGACGCGGCCATGCTGTCCCGGGCGATCGCCGCGTTCGGGTTTCCCGAAGAGCGCATCCTCACCGTTCCCCTGGGCATCGAGACCGGGCGCTTCGCCGCGCCCGCAGAACGCCCCGAGCACCCCATCGTGATCCTGAGCACGCGGCGTCTCGATCCCATCTACGACATCGACACGCTCCTGCGCGCCTACCGGCGTCTGGGCTCCGAGAGCCGCGGGTCGCTGGAGTTGCGCATCGCGGGCAGTGGCACGCTGGAGTCCGGGCTGCGGCGGCGTGCGGTCGATCTCCCGGTCCGGTTTCTCGGCTGGCTGACGACGGCGCAGCTCGATCGCGAGCTCCGCGACGCCCACCTCTACGTGACCGCGTCGCTGAGCGACAGCACGTCGGTTTCGCTCCTGGAGGCCATGGCGGCCGGCTGCTTCCCGGTGGCGAGCGACATCCCCGGCAACCGCGAGTGGATCACGCATGCCGAAACGGGACTGCTGTTCCCGTGCGGCGACGATGCCGCACTCGCCGCCTGCCTACAGCGTGCCGCGGGCGACGCGGATCTGCGCCGGCGAGCCGCAGAAGCCAACCGCCGCGTCGTGTCCGAGCGTGCCTCGTGGGAGAACAACATGCGGGCGGTCGAGCAGCTGTTCATGACGTCGTGTGGCGGGCCCAGCGTCGCCTAGTACCCGCGCCACGGATGCCGCGAGCCGCCCTCCATGCGGGGCCGCAGATCGGGGTGACCGCCAGCACGTCGTGGCCTTGCGTGGCAGCGCCTTTTGGGGTTGACTGCCGCGCGGCGCGCGGAGATCTTGGAGTCCGGACCGGCCGCTCACCGTCTCATGATCACCGCCACACGCTTCACGAGGAGATGCGTTGGAGCCCGTCGCTCTGCGGTACACCGAGTACGCCGCGTGGATCTTCTTCATGTCGTTCCTGGGCGGGATCGTCCCCATCCTGCGGCGGTGGTCCCACACGCAGCTCCAGACACTCATCAGCCTGAGCGCCGGCATCATTCTGGGCGTCCTGTTCCTGCACCTGCTGCCCGAAGCGGCGGGGACCACGCGGCATTTCTACACGGCCGTCCTCGTGGGCTTTGTCCTGCTCCTGGCGCTCGAGAAGTTCCTGCTCATCCACCCGCACGAAACGCAGGAGCTGGCCGGCCGCCGCAGCGGAGTCGCCGCCTACCTCGGCATCTCCCTGCACAGCCTCCTGGACGGTGTCGCTCTCGGGTCGAGCGTCATGGTGCCCATCGGCAGCGTCGTGCTGTGGGCGATCCTCGCTCACAAGGTCCCGAACACCTTCTCGCTCACCAGCATCCTGCTCTACTTCGGCTTCAGTCGCCGCAGCACGCTGCTGTTGCTCGTCCTCTTCTCGCTGGTGACCCCTCTGGGCGGCGTGCTGGCGCTCCTTCTGCTTCGCAACGCCAGCCAGGACATCCTCGGCCTGGCCGTGGGCGTCGCCTCTGGGACCTTCCTGTTCATTGCGACGTCCGACCTGCTGCCCCAGGCCCACGCGCATCACGAAAACCGCTTCCGCAACCTGGCCGCGGTTCTTCTCGGCGCCCTGCTCAGCGCACTCAGCCACCTCACGCACTCAGACTGAGGCCATTCCGCACGCGGTGCGGCCAGCCGATCCTGCATCGTGACGGCATGGGGGGCGCACGGCCGGGCTGCGAGTCTCGAGCCCGTCACCACTTGTAGATGCGGCGCAGCTCGCGCGCGTGCTGCCGGGAGAGCGGGATGCGTGTCGCCGCGGAGTCGTCCATGAGCAACTCGTAGTTGCCGCTGGCCAGCGGGATGATCTCGCAGATGTAGTTGATGTTGGCCAGGTAGCTGCGGTGCACGCGGTGGAACACCTCGGGATCGAGTTCGGAGGCGAACTCGTCGAGCGTGCGATAGGACACCAGGTCCTGCACATCCCGGGTCGCGATGAACACCACGCCGTCCTTCACGTAGCCATAGACGATGTCCTGCACGTCGATGAGGTGCAGGTGCTTGCGGCGGCGCACCGGAACCTTCGTCAGGTGGCGTCCGTGCGATGGCAGCGTGGCCAGGAACTCGGAGAGTTTTTCGTCGAGATCGGTGCGCTTCTCGAGCAGGGGCCGCACCCGATCGATCGCCTGCACCAGGCGCTCGAGCTCGACCGGTTTGAGAAGATAGTCGACCGCACTGACCTCGAAAGCCTGAATGGCGTAGTGATCGAAGGCGGTGATGAAGATGATGTGAGGGAATCGCTCCAGGTTGCGAATCTCGCGCACGAGCTGGAAGCCGTCCAGGCCCGGCATCTGGATGTCGAGAAGCGCCAGGTCCGGCTGCTCCGACTCGATCAAGTGGAACGCCTCGACCCCGTTGTCCGCCTCGCCGACCAGCGTGACATCGTCCACGCTGCGCAGAAGATAGCGGATCTCCTCGCGTGCCGGCCTCTCGTCGTCGGCGACGATCGTGCGGATCTCCATCCTATCCCGCCCCCCGCGCCTCCGCGACCACCTCGCCGGACGGCACGTACGGCACCTCGAAGCACACCCGCGTGCCCTCACCCCGGGCCGTGTGGATCGTGATCCCCGTGCCGTAGGCCATCTTCAGACGCTGGTGGACGTTGGCGAGACCGATCCCGCGGCGTGGCCTCGACGAGGTGGATGGCTCGAGGTCGAGCTTGGAGGCGTCGAAGCCGGCGCCATCGTCGGCGATCTCGATGCGCACCAGGTCTCCGTCGTGGACGGCGCGGATCCACACCGTACCGCCCGCCGGTCGCGGCGCGATGGCGTGGTTGACGGCGTTCTCGACCAGCGGTTGCAGGACCATCGACGGCACGAAGACCTCCAGGACATCCGGGTCCACTTCCTTGTGGATGCGCAGCTTCTCGGGACCGAAACGCGCCACCTCGAGATCCAGATACGAATCGATGTACTCCAGCTCCTCCTCGAAGGACACGAAGATCTTGCTCCTGTACAACACGCGCCGCAGGATGGTCGAGAGCTTCTGGATCAGCCGGCGAGCGAGATCCGGGTTGCGGCGCGTCGCCGCGCTGATGGAGGTCAGCGTGGTGAAGAGGAAGTGCGGGGTGATCTGCTGCGTGAGCGCGCCCAGCCGGGCGCGGATTGCGAGGCTCTCCTGCGACTTGAGCAGCACCTCGAGCCGCGTGTTGTTCCACAAGCGGAGCGGAACGCCGAGCGTGACGAGGCTCGCCACCCACGTGAGCGCCAGCACGTACCCGTGCTGCGGCTGGAAGCTCCACAGGAGATCCGTCCCGAGCTTCTTGCTCGTGAAGTGACGGGCCACGTCGAGCCCCACGCAAACCGCGCTGATGCCTGCCGGCGCCAGGTCACTCCGGCTGCGTGCGCGCAGGCACTTCCACACGTTGGCGAACGGGAACGGCGAGTAGTCCCAGATCCCACGGCGGCTCTCGGGGAGCCGGTTGATCGCGCCCCCCACCATCCCGTACAGCAACCCGAACGGCAGCGCGAGCCACTCGCCGTGCGTCACGCCGGCACCCCCCACGAGGAAGCCGACGATGGCACCGGCCACGGGACCGCCGAGAAGCCCGGCGAGGAGCGCACCGGGCAGGCTGAGGTCCAGTCCCGAGTAGCCGATCAGGAAGCGCAGCCCCACCGCGATCGCCAGGCACAGGCCGAAGGAGAGGCCGAAAATGTAGGGGTCGCCGGCGCGCGGTCCCTCCTGGCGGAGCAGGCGCTGGTAGAAGTGGGTGGTGATCAGCAAGCTGGCGAGGCTGGCCATGAAGCCGACCTCGATCAGCAGGCTGACGAGAATGAACTGATCGCCGCCGAGAAAGATCTGTTCCATGGCGTCCCGCTCCCCGTCCGGCACCGGCCGCACCACACCCGGCGAGCCCTGGCGCAGGGCAGTTTCCGGGTTCCGAAGCGGCGAGGTCATGATACCCGAGCGGCTCTCCCGAGTGCATGCGGTGTCTCGCCCTCCAGGCTGGGGTCTCGGCAGACGAGAGGTCTCGAATCGCGCCGGCGCCGCGGCGATGCCGCTGAGCCCGGATCCTCCAGGCCCGCCGCGAGGCGTCTCGTCCGGATCCGCGACACCACAGAGGCAGGCGGGCGGCGGAACCGGCCCGTCATTCCGGCGTGCTAGCATGGCAGGGCCGCCAGCCTGCGGACGCTCCCAGCGCTCGGTCGCTCTCTCCCTGGATGGTCCGAGGATGACGACTGCCCGGACACCGCGAGATCCGAACGCCCTGCTCGCTCGCATCGATTCGTGGCTCGAGTCGCACGCGCGACTCACGTGTCTGGCGCTCTACGCCGTCGCGCTCGGGCTCCGGGGCGTCCATCTTCTCGGGTTCCGCGACACGCTGCTGGCCCGCGTGCTGCTGATGGACGAGGCCTACTACCACGCCGAGGCGTGGAACCTCATCCGCGGCGTCCCGAACCCGACCGACTCGTGGTTCATGACGCCGCTGTATCCGTACTTCCTGAGCCTGGTGTTCCGGCTCGTCGGCGACGGTCCCACCGGACCGTATGCCGTGCAGCTCGTTCTCGGCGCGTCGATCGCACCGATGATCTTCACGCTTGCGCGGCGCGCGATGCGCGCGTCGCTGGCGCTGGTGGCCGCCCTCGGGGTTGCCAGCTTCGCGCCGATCGTGTTCTTCGAGGCGCTCCTGCTCGTGGAGTGGCTCGTTCTGCTCGCGCTCACGGGAGCGCTCCTCGCTGCGGTGCGCGCTCCGGCGAGCCGGACACACGCCGCGCTCTCCGGCGCGCTGCTCGGTGTCGCCACGCTCGGTCGCGGCAGCAACCTGCTTCTGGTTCTGCCGCTGGCTGTTTGGTTCCGGGGTCTGCCCGGAGCCGAACGAGGGCGCGCCCGGCAGCGCCTGGGTGCTTTCCTGGCCGGATGCGCGCTGGCTCTCGCCCCCCTCTTCCTCTACAACGCGTTGCGTGCGAGCCAGCCGTTGCTTCTCACCGCGAACGGCGGCTTCAACCTCTTCATCGGGAACGGCCCCGAAGCCACGGGCATCTTCGCGCTCCCCGCCGGTCTCGACCTGGCTCAGGATCCGCTGGCGCTGCGCTACGTCCAGCGCGAGACCCACGAGCAGGTGACCGCGAGCCAGGCGTCGCGCTTCTGGCTCGAGAGAACCTGGGGGTGGGTGCGCGAGCATCCCGGCCGCACGCTGCGGCTGTTTCTCTGGAAGCTCATGCTGTTCTGGAATCGCTTTTCGATTCCGCAGGTGGAGAGCTTCGTGTCGGCGACACGTGATCTGGCGCTGTCGCGCTTTCCGTTCTGGCACAGCTACACGATCTTTCCGCTCGCCGGCCTCGGGGCCGGGCTCGGGATCTTCGAGCTCGGACGCGCGCGCCGGCGTGGCAAAACGCCGCCGAAGCGCGCCCGGGCGCTGGCGCTGGTCGCGATCTGCGCGCTGCTGTACGGCATGTCGATCGCGCTCTTCTTCATCACGGATCGCTACCGCGTGCCGGTCATGCCGCTTCTCATCGTCCTGGCGGCGTACGCCGGCGGCGAGGTGCTGGGAGCCCTGTACACCGGGCGCCGCAAGCGATTCCTCGCCCTCGGCGTGCTTCTGCTCGCCGGGCTCGCGGTCACCAGCCCCGAGCAGCTGCGCATCGACCGCCGCGGGGTGGAGCGCGATCTCCTCGTGCACAACGCGCTTCGCTACGCCAAGGGCGGCTGGTTCCGGCACGCCATCCGGGAGTACGAGCTGGCCCTGAGGCTCGCCCCCGAGGACCCCGGCGTGAGGGACGGTCTGGCCCGCATGCACGCACGCGCCGGGAACGACAGCCTGGCCGTGCTGCAGCTGCGCGACCTGCTACGGGACGAGCCGGGATACGCCCGCTCGTGGTACAACCTCGGGAACGTGTATCGCCGCATCGAGCGGTTCGAGGAGGCGGTGGGTGCGTACCGGCGGGCGCTCGAGATCGAGCCTCGTCGCGAAGCGGCGTGGAACAACCTCGGGGAGGCCTTCCGCGCGCAGGGCGACACGGCGCGGGCAGCGGCGGCCTACGAGCGGGCGCTGCAGATCGTCCCCGGGTACGAGCAAGCGTTGAACAACCTCGCCGCGCTGCGTGGCTCGCAGGGTGATGCCGAGGCCGCCGAGGCCGGCTTCCGCGCCGCGGTGGCGGCCAACCCGCGCTACGTACCGGCGCTGAGGAACCTGGCGATTCTGCTCACGAACACCGGTCGGTACGAGGAGGCGCTCGAGACCTGGCGCCGGATCCTCGTCGTGGATCCGGACAACGGTCTGGCGAGTCGTACGATCCGGGAGGTCGAGGCGGCCCGGGGGCCGCGTGAAGGCGCGATGGGCGCCGCCGCCCCTCGGGTCACCTCACTGACCCAGGTACACGTCGATCGCGTTCGTGATCGCGAGCGGCATCGCGCCGCCGAAGTGCACCGCCTGCGGGGAG
>JBHHXQ010000028.1:0-14828 GCA_046757105.1 Candidatus Krumholzibacteriia bacterium | reverse complement strand
CGCGCCACTCCCCGCACGCCACGGCGGTGACGATCTGCTGTGCGAGGATGTCGAGCGGCTGCTCGGGGATCCTCAGGCGATCGAGCTCGCGCCGGCGAACCGCGTCGAGCAGCGCCGCGCACTCGACCAGCTCGTCACGGGACAGCGGAAACAAGCGCCCCTTCGGCAGCCCCTCGACACCGTGTCCCGAACGTCCCACGCGCTGCAGGAACGTCGCGATGGAGCGCGTCGAGCCGAGCTGGCACACGAGGTCGACATCCCCGATGTCGATGCCGAGCTCGAGTGAAGCCGTCGCCACCAGCGCACGCAGCTCGCCGCTCTTGAGGCGCTGCTCGGCTCGCAGCCGGTGCTCGCGCGACAAGCTGCCGTGATGCGACGTGACGTTGGCAGCGCCCAGCCGCTCGCTCAGATGATGCGCCACGCGCTCGGCGAGCCGCCGCGTGTTCACGAAGACGAGCGTCGTCCGGTGCGCCGAGACGAGCGCGGCCAGCCGGTCGTAGATCTCCTCCCAGACCTCGCCGGCCATCACCGCTTCGAGCGGCGAACTGGGCAGTTCGAGGGCCAGATCCATCCGGCGCATGTGACCCGTGTCGAGGATGGCGCAGTCCGGCGTGCCGTCGGGGCACAACCCGCCCGCGCCCACGAGGAAGCGCGCCACGTCCTCGATGGGACGCTGCGTCGCCGAGAGGCCGATGCGGACGAGCTTGCGCTGCGCGAGCGCCTCGAGCCGTTCGAGCGTCAGCGCCAGGTGCGAACCGCGCTTGCTGCCGACGAGGGCGTGGATCTCGTCGACGATGATCGAGCGCGTCGTCCGCAGCATGTGCCGGCCGCGCTCGCTGGTCAGAAGGATGTAGAGCGACTCCGGCGTCGTGACGACCAGATGCGGCGGGCGCCGTACCATGGCCGCGCGCTGCGAGGCGGGCGTGTCGCCCGTGCGCACGAGGACGCGGATCCGCGCATCGCGCTCGCCACGCCGCTCGAGCTCGTGCCGGATGCCCGCGAGCGGCTCCTGCAGGTTGCGCTGGATGTCGTTGCTCAGAGCCTTGAGCGGCGAAACGTACACCACCTGCGTCTCGTCAGCCAGATCCCCCGCCTGCGCCTGACGAACGAGCGAATCGATCGCCGCCAGGAAAGCGGCGAGCGTCTTCCCGGAGCCCGTGGGCGCGGCGACCAGCGTGTGACGCCCAGCCTGGATCGACGGCCACGCCTTCGCCTGCGGCTCTGTCGGAGCCGCGAACCGACTGCAGAACCACGCGCAGACCGCCGGATGGAAGCTCTGGAGGGACATGGGCTCGGAGTGAACCACAGATCCAGGTCACTGGGAAGGGCGGGGGGGAGCGAGGGCACCGGGTGGGGGCCGACCGCTGCTGCCCGGTGCCGGACCGGCTCGGGCTGTGCGCGATGCGCTCCGACGATTCCTATTGGATCAGGACCATCTTGCGGACGCGAGAGAACTTGCCGGCCTGCAGCTCGTAGAAATAGAGACCGGACGAGACGTTCTGGCCCGCATCGTCGCGGCCGTCCCAGACGGCGCGGAAGACACCGGCGTCGCGGAGCACCGAGCCTTCGAGGACGCGGACGAGCTGGCCCGAGACGTCGTAGATCCGCAGTGTCACGATGGCCGGCTCGGGCAGGTCGTAGTGGATCGTGGTCCGCGGGTTGAACGGGTTCGGAACGTTCGGGTGCAGGGCGTACGCCTTGGGGATCACGCGGCGCTCTTCGCCGGTGCCGGAGGTCGGCTCGCACTCGTCCGGGATGCCGTTGCTGTTGCTGTCCGGCGATCCCCCGAGCTCGATGTCACACGAATCGGGCACGCTGTTCGCGTTGCAGTCCGGCGCCGCGCCGGTCGCGATCTCGCACGAGTCCGGAACCGTGTTGCCGTTGCAGTCCGGCGCCGCGCCGCTCGTGATGTCGCACGCGTCCGGCACCGCGTTGCCGTTGCAGTCCGGCGCCGCGCCGGTCGCGATGTCGCAGTCGTCCGGAAGGCCGTTCCCGTTGCAGTCCTGCGTCGTGCCCTGCGCGATCTCCACCGCGTCGGGAATGGCGTTGGCGTTGCAGTCGGCAGCCACGTCCCAGCCGATCAGACCGTTGGCCCGGATGTCGTTCGCCGTCAGCTGTTCCCGCACGCCGGACGGGAGCGTCGGATCCATGATGCCGACGAGGTTGCCCGTGAGCGCTTCGTCCTTCCAGTGGCTGGCCTGCCGCCCGTCACCGAACAGCTGGCCCGTCGAGAGCCCGAGGTCCGTGAAGCCATCGTGGAACTGCTGCGAGGACTCGGTGTCCCCCGACGCCATGATGCGCGGGTTGTTCGTGAAGTTCGCGGCCCCATCGCCCGGGCGCATGCGGAAGAGATCATGCGGGTTCGGCTCGACGCCAGCCGTGCCACCCCCGAAGCGGATGCTCTCGATGATGTCGACGATGCTGACGTAGCCGAGTGCGTGGCCGATCTCGTGGACCACGACGGCTTCGAAGTCGAGCTTTCCCGGATCGATGCCGTCGGAAGGATCGTAGTCGAAGCTGCTCGCGAAGGCGTTCGCGAAGTTGATGGTGGCGTCGGCGAAGGGATCGTCGAAGCTCATGTCGAAGCCCAACGCTCGGAGGTTGGCCTTCGTCGCCCGCATGTTGCCGTTGAAGCTGAAGCCCGGTGTCAGGATCGGATTGAACTGTCCCGGCGTCGGGATGGAGCTCACGATGCCCTCGTTCGGCCCCTGGTCCAGGACCATCTCATCACGGATGATGTCGTAAGCAGCTGCGAAGTCGCGCGTCGACGTCGAGCCGAGGACGCCTGGCGGCAGGTTGACGAAGTTTCCGGAAAGGACCGCCGTCACCGGGTCTCCGAGCCAGCTCTCCCAGATGGAGATGGCATTCTGCCAGGCCGCCAGCGCCGGAGCGTTGGCCAGCAGTCCGGGACCCGCCTGCAGTGTGAACGTGGCGTTCTGCGTCCGCGCCCTCTCGGGCGCCGGCTTCAGCCCGCCCGGGGGCAGCTCGGCACGTTCGTGCACGAGCAGGAAGTTCACGCCGCAGTCGACGCTGGGGACCCCCGGATCTGCGCCGGCGGGCTCGCCGGACGGGATCACCACGCCGGCGATCACGAGGGCGCCGGCGAGTGGCACCGGCAAGGCAACGAGCGCCCCGCGCAACGAACGAGGGGAAGGCCTTCCCAAGATGCGCATCTCAGCCTCCAGGAGCGTGGGGTACCTCCCACGACATGTCGCACGTGGTGGATGACGGCGGAAAAGACTCTGTGGCTCGGAGGGGTCAACGCAGGGAATCCTTGGATCCGCGGACCCATGAATGAAGTCTACCGGAAACTCTCCCGCCCTTTCAACGATCCAGGGCCACGGTCGGGAACGAAGCGGAACCGACGAGAGCGAAGGGGGGCCCATGGGGCACGGAATCCCTGGTTCGCGTCGATCCCGTCCAAGGATGCGACAGGGAATGCGGAATTCGCCGGCGCGTTCGAGTCCTCCTGCGCCCGTGCCGCCACTCCGGATCGTGCTAGAGTTCCGGACCGGGACCACACCCGGGGACTCCATCTCGACGCGGAGCAAGCCACGCAAGAGGTCCGAGCGCGCCTTCGTCCTGCCGCGTCCGGGGGGCGGAACCGAAACGAGGGGAGAAACGGTCTGCGGATCGTGCGGCTGCGACGTCGTGCCCGGATCGTCGACGGGAGCGACGTCCTGAGCGAAATCCTCGACCACCCGGGACCGACGGACACGCTCTTCGATGTCCTGGCGGCCTGCATGGCAGCGCTGAGTCCGGGCCCGAGCGTCGCCATGCTCGGCTTCGCTGGCGGCGGAGTCGTGGCGCCGCTGCGGGCGATGGGGTTCAGCCCGCGGCTCGAAGCAGTCGACATCTCGCGCCAGGGTGAAGCGCTGTTTCGGGAACTCTGCGGGACCTGGGCCGGGCAGATTGACGTGACCCAAGCGGACGCGGCCGCCTGGCTGCGGCATCGGAAGAAACGCTATCACCTGATACTCGAGGATCTCTCGACGAGCGGTGACGCCGTCTCCGTGAAGCCAGACATCAGCCTCGAAACGCTTCCCCGGCTCATCCGACGGCGCCTGACACCGGATGGTGTCGCCGTCACCAACCTCATTCCAGTGCCCGGCATGTCATGGACACCGCTTCTGGAAAGGATGGCATCTCCTTTTGCGTCGGCCCACGTCGTTCACGTCTCGGAGTATGTGAACAAGATCCTCATTGCGGGCGACGCGCTCGGCAGCGCCCGCGACGTCTCCCGTCGGGTGCGCGAATCGTTGTACCGAATCGGCTCGTTTCAGGCCACCGGGATCTCGATCCGGAGCCTTCGTCCTTGAACGGAGAATCGACACGGCGCCAGGGCCGGCAGGAGGGGGAATGGGAAGCACGTGGCCCGACGCAGGCGACGAGTCGAGCCGGAGAGCTGCCGCGACCGGGTGAATGTGCATGTGTGCTCCCTCGCGCGGGTGGCGTGCTCTTTGGTCCGGCGCGAGTTATGGGGGCGGGCCGCCGTGGGCAGCCATCACTTTGCCCCGTCTCCCGCCCCCATCTGTCTGAGCGCCGGACCAAAGAGCATGTCGCCCGCCCGTCGCACAGCGTCCTCGCGACGAAGACCAGGTTCACCCGGTCGCGGTCTAGGGCGTGGATTCGACCGCCACCAGCCGGTTCAGGGTCGGTGCGACGTCTTCGAGCGGCAGGATGTACTTCGCCGCACCGATCCGGATCGCCTCACCCGGCATGCCGTGAGCGATCGAGGTCTCCTTGTCCTGTGCGATCGTCGTGGCGCCCTGCTCCCTCATGAGCTTCAATCCGTCGGCCCCATCCTTCCCCATCCCGGTGAGAAGCACACCGATTGCATGTCGTCCGATGGAACGCGCAGCCGACCGGAACAGCGGTCCCACGGCGGGCCGCAGGCTGTGCTCCGGCTCACCCCTTCCGAGGCGGATGAACCCGTTCGCATCGACCTCCATGTGGTGATCGTCCGGGGCCATGTAGCCGTGCCCGGGCAGCGTCTGCTCCCCATTCCGTGCCATGCGGATCGGCAGACTCGAGTGGAGGCCCAACCAGGCGACGAGACCCTCGGTGAAGCCTTGACAGATGTGCTGGACGATCAGAACGGGCACGGGAAGATCCTTGTCGAACCCCGAAAGAACCTGCTTCAGGGCGATGGGGCCGCCCGTCGAGGCACCGATCACGATCAACCTGGCTTCGCCCTGCTTGGAAACCGCGTCGACCCGTGTTGGCATGGCGGAGGCGCCCACCGCGGGCCGGCCCATCAACCGCCGGCGAACGACCTTGACCTCCGACATCGACTTGACAGTCCTCACCAGATCCTCGACCGCGTCGCGCGCGCTTCCCGTTCGCATCCCCTGCGGCTTGTCCACGACAGCGACCGCACCGGTCTCCAATGCTTCCATGGCGACGACGACGTCCTGGACATCCGATGTCGCGCTGACGATGACGACCGGCAACGGATGATCTGCCATGATTCGTCGGGTTGCTTCCAGGCCATCCATCTGCGGCATGTTGATGTCCATGATGACGACGTCCAGAGACCGGCGGCGCACTGCGGCAATGGCTTCCTCTCCGTTGGTCGCCACGTCGACGACCTGGATCTCGTCATCCGCGTCGAGGATGAACTTCAGATAGGTCCGCGTCACCGCAGAATCATCCACTACCAAAACCCTGATCATGACTGGTCCACCAATTCAGATGAGCTCTCGAATCGTTTGCAGCAGGTTGTCCTGACTGAAACCACTCTTGACGATGTAGGCGTTGGCCCCTGCATCCACGCCTCTCTCTCGATCTTCATGGGAATCCAACGAGGTGACGAGCACCACGGGCATGTCCGAAAGCACTTCGTCGTCCCGGATCTTCTCCGTGAGCTCGAAACCGTTCATCCGAGGCATCTCGACGTCGGTCACCACGAGGTCGATCTCGTTGGTCTTGAGCGCCGCCCATGCATCCGCTCCGTCCACGGCGGTCTTGACGCTGTAACCATCCGCGTCCAGAACATTCTTCAGGAGCGTCCGGGACGTGATGGAATCCTCGACGACCAGGATCGATTTGACCCTGATCTCATCCTCGGATGTGTCTCGAGACAGGGCGGATTCCCTGCCGGAGCCGCTGACCGCCGCCCCGAGAAGATCCCCCACGTTGAGAACGGGGGCCACTTCCCCGGAACCCAGCACCGTTGCGCCGGCGATGTTCGGGACACGGAGGAGCTGCCTCCCCAGGCTCTTGACGAGAACCTCCTGTTCCTGCAAGACCTCATCGACCTTGAAGCCGATGCGCTGATCGCCCGCCGCCAGGATCAGAACTTGCTCGTGCTCGCGGCCGTTGTCCGCCGTTTCCTGCCGGGCCAATTGAAGGACGTCCGCCAGATGAACCAGGGGGACGGTGCGACCGTGCAGGGTGATCGCTTCCCGGCCTCCGACCCTGCCGACCTCCTCTTTCCTGACCCTCACGACGCGCTCGACACCCGTGGTCGGCACGACGAACACGCGATCCGCGGCGCGCGTCAAGATTCCGCGGAAGGTTGCCAGGGTCAACGGCAGGAGGATGCGGAAGGAGGTTCCCTCGCCAAGACGAGTCCGCAGCGAGATGGAGCCGCCGAGCTTGTCGACCCTTTCCCGGACGATCGGAAGGCCGAGGCCCCTTCCGGAGATGTCGCTGATCTCTTCGCTGGTGGAGATCCCGGACTTGAAGATCAACCCGAGCGCCTCTTGCTCGGTCAGGCCACCCGCCTCGTCGCGCGTCAGAACGCCCCGGCTCACCGCCGATTCCCGGAGCTTGTCCGCATGGATTCCGCGGCCGTCATCGGACACCAGGATCTCCACCTTGTTCCCGCCGACCTGCGATACCGAGATGGACACCGTTGCTCGCGGTGGCTTGTTCTGTCGTCGTCTCTCGTCGGGACCTTCGATCCCATGGTCCATGCAGTTCCGGATGACGTGGATCAGCGGGTCCTTCATCTCTTCGAGGATCCGCTTGTCGATCTCCACATCGCCGCCCTCGAGGGTCAGATCGACTTCCTTGCCCAGGTCACGGGAGAGGTCGCGGACCACCTTCGGGAACATGGACAACAGGGCCGAGAAGGGCATCAGCAGGAGCTTCTTGGAATCCTCGAGCAGGTTGTCGACAATTCCTGCTACGGAGCGGGAGTCGCGCTCTGCACGTTCGGCGATGGCCCTCACCGTCGCGCTGAGCGACCGCAGGTTCTCCTGGTTCCGCTCCAGGGCCTCGCTCATCTTCTCGGTCTGCGCAGCCAGCGTCTGGCTGTCCAACCCCGACGGACGCATGGATCGGTGCCGCTGCTGCAGCTCGGGATGGAGCTTCGGCGACTCCTTCCTCCACATGTCGACCATGACCGTTGCTTCGCGCAGCTCGCTCACGCGTTGCCAGCACATCAACTTCACCGAGAGCAACTCCTCGGCCTGGCGCAGCACGGAATCCAGCTTTCCGGTCTGGATCCGCACCGTCTCCGCAGCCAGCGTTTTCGCCTCCTTGCACGGGTCGGCCCTCCCGGGGGATCGAGGAGCGGCTCGGGGCGGACCCTCGGGAGTTCGATCGCGTGTCCCCGATTCTGCAGGTTCCGCACCCGGGTCGCGGCCTTCGCCGTCTGCATGCGCCCCCGTCGCCGGACTGCGGACACCCGGCTCGGGGGCTTCCACCGGCCGGCCAGCCTCCGCCAGGCACTCGAGCCGCCCCACGAGTTCGCCGACGTCGAGGTGTTCGACTGCGGGCGACTCCAGCAGGTTCGGAATCGTGTCGAGGGTCTCGTGGAGGGCGTCGAAGAGCTCCGGTGCGATGGGGATCTCCTGGCTCTTCAACCTGGCGAACACGCTCTCCAGGGCCCGACAGAGCCCTTCGATCTCCACCCGTTCGACGGCTCGCGCTGCACCTTTCAGACTGTGCGCTTCTCTGAAGACGGTCTCCACCAGCTCCTTCCGAGCCTCGGCATCGTCTGTCCTCTCCAGTTCGAGCAGTCCCGCCGAGATCGTCTTGATGTGCTCCCCGGCTTCGTCCCTGAACATTGCGAGAAGCTGTGCCGCGAAATCCTCATCCATTCTAGCCATTTGTCCGCTCCGTCCGGCGTACGCCCGCAGTCCGGGTGCCGAATCCTCTATGAACTCCGCTCCTCGAGCACCACGAGACCCTTCTCCGCAAGGATGTTTCCGGCATCGAGCACCAACAACCGGTCACTCGTGATCCCCTTGAGGTACTCCTCGCGAACGCCCATCAGGGTCGAGAAGGCGGGCTGCAGATCCCGGGTTCCGACCGCACGGACTCCAAGGAGTGTATCCACCATCACACCGACCTCCATCTCGTTCGTCTGGATGACGATGATCTTCCCCAGATCCGGATGCTCCTTCTGTGGGAAGCCGAGCCGAATGCGAATGTCGATCACCGAAATGATCCGACCTCTCAGGTTGAGGATTCCGAGGACGAACGCAGGTGTGCACGGCACAGGCGTGAGTCGCTTGACCGGATAGACCTCGCGCACGTACTGGGATTCGAAGGCATATCTCTCTCCTGCCGTGACGAACTCGATCACTTCGATACGCGCGTCGTCGAAATCGGCCCGCTCGACGCGCTTGGCGAGCGCCCGGGCCCGAAGACGAAGGATTTCCTCCGCGCCCTCCTGGGGTCCCGGAGCGCCGCCATCACCCCTCGTCGGACGGCAATCGCTCCCCGGCAGGGCATCGGGAGGGTGGTGATGCATTCCGGGTTGCACGGGTGCGTCGCCCGATCCGGTGCGATTCGTGCTCATGCGCCGACCTCTCTCTCGCTCGGGGATCGAATCAAGGCTTTGAGCTCATCCGCCGTGACCCCACCGATGTCCGAGACCGCTGCGTCCGGGGGAAGCGCGTCGAGCAGCCCCAGCGCCTTCTCCCGGAGCCTCTCCGCCTCCTGGATCCGGTCCTGTTGGCGCCTGATGTTGGCGAGGCTCAGGTGCGCCAGGAGATGATCCGGATCGAGATACACCGCACGCCGGAGTGACTTCACCGCCTCCTCGGTCCGTTCCTGCTCCTGCAGAATGACACCGAGAAGATAGTGCAGGTCCGCGTTCATCCGTTCGGCCTCGATTGCGTCTCGACACCAGTGAAACGCCTCCTCCAACCTCCCGACGTCGGCGTAGGTGCGCGCCAGGAGAGCCGCCTCCTTGCCGAAGCCGGGCGACCCGACGCGCTCCCCCCTTGCCGGAAGGATCGCCAGGAGTCGCCGGAGCACTTCGTCATGGCGCCCGAGCCGGTAGGCCTCCTTGGCCTCGGAGTACGGGTCGCGTCCCGGCGCTGCCTCGGGTTCCCGGTTCGGCGACTCCTGCGGCACGTGCGTCTGCCGGACCTCGACCCGAGACCCGGCACGCGTTCGATGAGTGTCCTGCAGCGGCACGACCTCGCCGCGCATGTCGTCCGCCGCGCCGCCGCCCGGACGCAGCGTGTCGGAGGACGCGGTCCGTGGGCCCCTCTCCTGCTCGCGACCCTGCCGGCTCGTCTTGCGGTAGAAGATCGCACCCGGGGAATGGACGAGATCGAACTGTGGACAGAACCCTGAGAAGCTCTCGACGGCGCTCACGAGGAGCCAGCCGTCATCGTCCAGAGCGCGGTGCAGGTTGGAGATGGCCCGAGCGCGTTGTTCGTCCGAGAAGTACATCAGGAGGTTGCGGCACAGGATCACGTCCATCCCATGGGCTTCCTCCCCGAATCGGCAGGGAGGATGCTCCACCAGGTTGCCGTAGGTGAATGTGACCATGTCGCGGATGTCTCCGTGGATCTCGAAGCGATCGTCGGCCCGCCGGTCGAAGTACTTGCGGCGCAGCTCCTGCGGCGTGCCGCGAAACGACCATCGTGAGTAGATCCCGGTTCTTGCGATCCGCAGGAACCTGGGGTTGACATCGGATGCCAGGATGCGGACGTCCCAGTCACCCGGATCCTGGAGCTGCTCGCGCACCAGGATCGCCAGTGAGTACGGCTCCTCTCCGGTGCAACAGCCGGCGCTCCAGAAGTTCAGACGTCGGTCGTTCCGTCTGGACCACACCAGCTGCGGCAGGACTTCGCGCTTCAGAACGTCGAGAGCTTCCGTCTCCCTGAAGAAACAGGTCTCTCCAACGGTCAGATGGCTGGCGAGAATCTCGGCCTGCTCTTGTGTCCATGCCAGCGACAGCATCTTCTCGATGTAGGACTGCGCATTCGGGAAGCCGTGTGCCCGTGCGGCCGCGCGCGCTCCTCGCTCCAGATCGGCTTCCCTGGCCGCGGGGAAATGCAACCCCAACCTCGCCGTCACCAGTTCCCCGAACTGGCGCAGCAACGCTCGCGGAACCCGCGTCCGCTCGGCGCCGCATCGGATCGGACTTGCACGCACTTCCAAAGCGACCTACTCTTCCAGGCAAAGGGGTTCTTCGAAGCTGTTGACTAGGATCATGCCGTCTTCTCGTTTCACGAGACCCCCGACCGACTCCAGACTCGGGAGGATGTCGCCGGCCTCGACAATCTCCTCCCCCGTGTGCTCTGCTACGCCCTCCACCGCATCCACGACCAGCGCCACCGTGCGTCGAAAAGCCTGTGCGATGATGAAGAAATCACCTGGAGAAAGTCGCTTCGGCTCGATTCCCAATCGCTCACGAAGGCTGACAACCGGAATCACCGTGCCCTGGACGTCGACGACGCCCAGAACGTGCGCCGGGGACTCCGGCAAGGGCGTGACCTCGACCGCTCGGACGATGCGCTCCACGAGCGACAGAGGCAGCGCGTATCGCTGCTTCGTGAGACGGAAGACGACGATTTGATCCAATGCGCTCATGACCACTCGCTGCACCGTTCTGGCATCCATTCCGCATCCCGGCGCGGCCTTGCACCGTGGACTTCAAAGGACTTCTACACTCTGTAACGGTCGACGGTCTGCTTCAGCTTCTGACCCAAGCCCTTCATCTCCTGCGTCGCTCCTTCCACCTGCCTCAGACTCTCGGCATTCTGTGTGCTGGCCTCCTTGATGTTCTCGATGGCAAGGTTGACTTGATCCATCCCGATCCGCTGCTCACGGGTCGAGGCTTCGATCTGATTGCCCGCCTGAGCCGTCTGGTCAATGGTCGTCGCCAGTGAACGGATGCAATCTCCAGCCGACGTGGACCGGTCCACGCCCTGCTCGACTGCCTTGCTCGCCTTCTCGGTCGACATGACCGCGGCGCTCGTGGCCTTCTGGATGTCGCTCAGGATGGACCCGACGTGTGCCGTGGCTTGCTTCGACTGCTCCGCCAGGCTCTTGACCTCCTGCGCAACCACCGCGAAGCCTTTCCCCTGTTCCCCGGCCTTGGCCGCCTCGATGGCCGCGTTGACGGCGAGCAGGTTGGACTGCTCTGCAAGGTCGTTCACGGAGGTGATGATCTCTCCGATCGCCTGGCTCTGCTCGCTGAGACTCACGATGCTGGTGGCCACCGAGTTCATCTGTCCCCGAATCCGCGTCATCTCGTCGATCGTTGCCGTGACGGATTGCTCTCCGTCCTGGGCGACCTCCACGGCCTTCCGAGCGAGGTCCGACACCACCTTGGCCTTCTCGCTCGTCAGATGCGCGGTCTGCTTGACCTGATGTACCGTCGCGGCCGTCTCGGCGACCGCTGTCGCCGTTTCGCTCGCACCGGAGGCGACCTGCGCCAGCGATGCCGAGATCTGGTTCGTGGTGCTCTCGAGGACACCGGTGCCTTCTTGGATCTCGACCGTCGTCTCGCGCAGCTTCTCGATCATGCTGGAGATGGCTCTGGCGAGCGAACCGATCTCTCCCGGGGCATCTTTCGAAGACGTGGACACGGTGAGATCACCGGCGGCGACCGTCTTCGCGACCCGGACCACGTCGTGGAGCGGCTTCGTGATGCTTCGTGTGGTGGCGACTCCCATGGCGAGCGCCAGAACCAGGGCCAAGACGGTCAGACCGGCCATGGCCCGGACGGCCGCCCTCCCCTGACGCTCCGCCTGCACCGCCGATTCCGCCATGAAACTCTCGATGCGGTCCACGAGGGCCACGACCGCCGCATCCAGCTCTTCTGCCTGGTCTTCCAGGGCCTGAGCGAACGCCCCGACATCCGCCGCCTCGCGACTTGACAGCACTTCGAGAACCCGCGTGACTTCCTGGTCGTACGCGTGGTGTTTGCGGCCGATGTCCTCGAAGGCCTCCTGGATCTGCGCGAGCTCGTCCCGACGTTTCTCGGATCGGGCTCGTTCGATCGCAGCTTCGACAACTCGTATGTCTTCCTCGAGATCGTCGTCGAACCCAACGGTGAATTCCTCGAACTCCCGCAGTGCGTTTTCGAGACCTTGTCGAGCTTGCGCATCTCCCGCGGCGAGACGGATGACCCGTTTGAGCCGGAATGTGGAGTGCAGCTGGTGACTGGCGAACTCGGTGAGGATCCCGATGATCGGGATGTCCTCATCGGCGATCTTCCGGAGTTCGTTCCCGGCCCTGCCGAGCCTCACCATGCTGATGGCGGCCGCGGTGGCCATCAGTGCCAAGATGACGGTGACCAGGCCAAGGATCCTGGTCCCAACCTTCACGCTTCTCATGTTTGTTCCTTCTGAACCAAAGGGGCATCTCCCTTCTCGGACCCGCAGCCTCGATCCCGTGCCTCGTGGGCACGCGAACGTTGCTCGCCCGGGTGTCGACTGCTCCTCGGGCCCGTGACGAGAACCGGCCCTGCGGCCTTGGCATCCGCGCGGTCGATCCAGGGACGAGAGCGCGTCTCGTCCACCGAAACGTACGCGGTCACGGCAGAATCGCAGTTGGAGTGCGGACGATCCTCGTGCCAGGAGGGAGTTCAGGGCATCGGAATCCGATTCCGCATTCGCGCCCCACCTTGCTCAAGAGTATAGCCCCTTCCCCATCGTTTCTTGAACTTCCAATCCCGCGGCCTCGTCCTGCGCGGCGTCACGCTTTCGCTTTTCGGGACTCGTCTTGCGTTTGGCGGAATCCTCGTCTTCCTGGATCGCCGAGCCGTCGTTCTCCACCGCCCCACGAAGCGCCGGGCGCGGTCGTCGCCCGGCCAACGGGGAATGTCCCCACGCCTCTCGGCCCAACCTCGTGTTGCGTGGCTCGAGAGTCCGCGCTAGCCTCGGCCTCGGGCGCCAGCGCGTCCGCCGTCCCGGCCGGAAGCACGCGACCAGGCGCGGGGCACACTCCTGCGAGGTCGGCGTCACGGGGCGCCGGCCGCGGCCGATCGCATGCCCGGTGTCCGTGCGCGGAGGGTCTCGCAGCCGGGACGCGTCCCCATCCGCCTCACCAACCTGGCGGGGCTGCGCCCGGCCAGAGGCCCACTGGAGGCGAGAGCGACGTGCGGGGATGGCTGCGGATCTCGCGGGCGATCGACCGGCTCAACGAGTGTGTCGGCCGCGGCACGGCCTGGCTCGTCCTGGCCATGGCGCTGGTCGGAGCGTACAACGCCGTCGTACGCTACCTCGGCCGCTACATCGGTGTGAGCCTGAGCTCGAACGCCTACATCGAGCTGCAGTGGTACCTCTTCAGCTTGCTGTTCCTCTTCGGCGCCGCATACACGCTCAAACACAACGCGCACGTGCGTGTGGACGTCGTCTACGGTCGCTTCACCGCGCGCGTGAAGGCCTGGATCAACCTCTTCGGCACCATCCTCTTCATGATCCCCTTCTCGGGCCTCACCATCTGGCTGTCGTGGCCCTCGGTGCGCAACTCGTGGGCGGTCCTCGAGGTGTCGCCCGACCCGGGTGGCCTGCCGCGCTACCCGATCAAGACCGCCATCCTCGTCGCTTTCGCTCTGCTTCTCCTCCAGGGCGTCTCCGAGATCGTCAAGAACGTGGCGATCCTCCGCGGCCAGCTGGAGGAGACGCCCGAGGGGACCATGCGGGAGGGCGTGTGACCGGAGAGTGGCTCGCGCCCATCATGTTCGCAGCGGCGCTCGTTCTCATCTTCACGGGCTACCCGGTCGCCTTCGCGCTGGGCGGCACCGCGCTTCTCTTCACGCTGCTCGGCGTCGGGCTCGGCTACTTCGAGTGGAGCCTCCTCTTCGCCATGCCGGAGCGCATCTTCGGTGTGATGTCGAACTTCGTCCTGCTCGCGGTCCCCTTCTTCATCTTCATGGGGACCATGCTCGAGAAGTCGCGCCTGGCCGAAGACCTGCTCAAGACCATCGGCATGCTCTTCGGGCCGTTGCGCGGAGGGCTGGCGCTCGCCGTCGTCTTCGTGGGCGCCCTGCTGGGGGCGGCGACCGGCGTGGTGGGCGCTTCGGTCGTCGCCATGGGGCTCATCTCGCTGCCCATCATGATGCGCTACGACTACTCGAATGAGCTCTCCACCGGCGTCATCACTGCATCGGGCACGCTGGGGCAGATCATTCCACCGAGCGTGGTGCTCGTGGTCCTGGCCGACCAGCTCGGCGTCTCCGTGGGCGATCTCTTCCTCGGCGCCCTGGTTCCGGGGCTCATGCTCGCGGGGATGTACGCGGTCTACGTCGTCATCGCCGCCATCACGCGCCCGCGAGCTGCCCCGGCCCTGCCCGCGCACGAGCGCAAGCTCGCCGGACTGGCCCTGCTGCGCCAGGTTCTCGTGGCGATGGTGCCGCCGCTCGTCCTCATCCTGCTCGTCCTCGGCAGCATCTTCGCCGGTGTCGCCACACCCACCGAGGCCGGCGCGCTCGGAGGTGTGGGAGCGTTGATCCTGGCGTGGGTCAACCGCCGCCTCACCTTCGATGCGATCCAGAGCACGGTGACCGACACCATGAAGCTCACGGCCATGGTCGTCTTCCTGCTCATCGGCTCCACCTTCTTCTCGCTGGTCTTCCGCGGTCTCTACGGCGACATCTGGATCGAGAACCTGCTCACGAACCTCCC
>JBHHXQ010000027.1:0-14927 GCA_046757105.1 Candidatus Krumholzibacteriia bacterium | reverse complement strand
ACGAAGATCCTGGGGTGCGTCCTGCCGGTCGACTGCCAGCGGGTGCCCGACCCGAACACGGGAGGCGATGCGGACGATCTGGGTGGGGTGCCGCGGGCGACGCGCCTGCACCAGAACGCGCCGAACCCGTTCAACCCGACGACCGAGATCCGCTTCGACCTGGCGCGCGATGGCCGCGTCGCGCTGCGGATCTACGACGTGGCGGGGCGGCGTGTGCGGACGCTGGTCGACGGCCAGATGCCGCCGGGCTTCCACGCCTCGGCGTGGGACGGCCTCGACGAGGCCGGCCGCCGGGTGTCGAGCGGCGTGTACTTCTACCGTCTCGAGGCCGGCGACGTCACCGCCACGCGGAAGCTGGTGGTGATGAAGTGAATCGCGGCGCTGGGTCCCGGCGGCATCGACGGGAGTGACCATGGCAGCGAAGCGCGCCACGCGGACGTCGAGCAGGCCGGCGGCATCGCACCGCGGCCCGCTCGAGAGCCGCATTCATGTGGGGACCTCGGGCTGGACCTACGATGACTGGTCCGGGGCCTTCTATCCCGCCGAGGTGAAGGGGACCGAACGGCTCGTCTACTACACGGGCCAGTTCGACACGGTGGAGCTGAACGCCTCTTTCTACCGGGTGCCGACGCTTCCGATGATCGAGGCCTGGAACGGCAGGTTGCCGAGGGGTTTCCATCTGGCCGCCAAGGGGTCACGCATGGTGACCCACATGAAGAAGCTCGTGGACTGCGAGGAGCCGCTCTCCTTCTTCTTCGAGCGGGTTCTGCAGATCCGCGCTCTGCGCGTCCTCCTGTGGCAGCTTCCGCCGTCCCTCGGCAAGGATCTGGACCGTCTGGAACGTTTCCTGACGAGCTTGCCGGGAGAGGTCCGGCACGCGGTGGAGTTCCGCGACGCCAGCTGGTGGAGCGCGGACGTGGCCGACCTGCTGTCGCGGCACCGGGCCGCCTTTGTGGCCGTCAGCCACCCGCAGCTCCCCGGAGACGTCCTCCCCACGACGGATTTCCTGTACGTGCGCTTCCACGGTCTGGGGAAGCGTCTCTACGACTACGACTACACCGGGGAGGAGCTCCGAGGCTGGGTCGATCGCCTGAGCGCGCCTCTTCGCGGGCGGGCGCTTTACGCCTACTTCAACAACGACTGGAACGCCAACGCGCCGCGAAACGCCCTCGAGTTCCGTCGCATCCTGGCCGCAGCTGCCGGCTGACGAAGGCCAGGGGATTCGAGCCCGCCGGTTCACGCTTCGTCCGCAGGCCGGGTCGCGGGGGGGAGGGCTCAGAGCTTCTTGAGGGCCCTGAGCGCCTCGTCGCGATCGTCGAAGTGGTTCAGCACCTGCAGGCACTTGAGCGATTCCAGCACTTGCTGCACGCGCGGCGGGATGTTGCAGACGTAGAGGGTGATGCCGTGCTCGTTGGCCTCGATCTGGGCGCCGAACAGAACGCCGAAGCCGCGGCTGGTGACGAAGGTCGCATGCTCGAGGTTGAGCAGAATCTTCCGCTCCCTCCGCCCGATGAGCCCGAGGAGCTCGCCCTGCAGCTCGTCCGTCTCCCCTCCGCCCCGGAGAGTCCCGCCGGGGACCAGCTCCACGACGTCACCGACTCGCTCGGCTCGCAGTGATTCGGTCGTGCTCATGGCGCTCCTCGTGATCCCAGGTGCGATCCGTTGGTCGGCTCGAAGCGAGTGACGCGTCCCCGGTGGTGTCCTTTCAGGCTGAAACGTCCCCAAGGGCCCGAGGGTTCCCCGCCACCGCCGGCTCCTCCGAAACCCCCTCTACACCAGGGCCGAGACCAAGGCGTGCTCCATCTGGCCCGAGCTCGCGAAGCGCTCGTCGGGCTTGGGTCGCAGGGCGCGCTCGATGACCTGCACGAAGGCCTCGGACAGGTCGGGGCGCACCTCGCGCAGGAGCTGCCCCTCACCGCGCTCGTGCATCCGGGCGATCTCTCGCAGCGTGTGGCCGTCCACCGGGAAGCTCGCGCTGACCAGGTAATAGAGCAGCACGCCCAGGCTGTAGAGGTCGGACCGCACGGTGGCCCGCTCGCCCCGGAAGATCTCGGGTGCCAGGTAGACCGGTGTGCCGGCGGGGGTTCGCGCCTGGCTGTGGAACCGCGCGTCGGTGCCGGCTCCGAAATCCATGAGGACGATCCGGCCGCCCGTCTCGCGCATGACATTCCTCGTCTTGATGTCCCGGTGCACGAGGCCGGCCCGGTGCACCGCGGTCAGAGCACGGCAGAGGTCGACGCCGATCGACGCCGCCTCGCGGGCACCGAAGGCGCCGTGCTCCTCGAGGACGTCCGTCAGTGTGCGTCCGTGGATGAACTCCATCCAGATCCCGACGCGGCCCGCGAGCTGCTCGGCCCCGTACACGGTGACGACGTTCGGGTGTCGGATGCGGGCCAGGTTGCGGCCCTCCTGGAGAACGTGGGGCGTGGTCACACCGGGCACCCGCGAGCCCAGCTCGCTTCGCAGGAGCTTCAGAGCCACCTCGCGCTCCAGCGTCGTCTCCCAGGCGCGGTACACCTCGCCGAACACGCCTTCGCCGATCTTCTCGCGGATCTCCAGGTGTCCCCAGCGCTGGAACGGCAGCCCCTCGGCCCACTCCACGGGGACGCCCTCCTCGTGCTCGGCCGGCGACGCCGGGCCGCCCTCCAGCGACGCGCGCGACGTGTCCACTCCGGAGGCCAGCTGCTGCGAGCGGTGGAACCACGCGAGCCGCGCCACGTCGCGCAGGGCGTCGAGGAAGCCCAGCTCGTCGGACTCCTCCGAGGCGGCCTGGGCCTCGGTCCAGTCCACGTGCGCCCCGTCTGCGATCGAGCGCGCCAGCTTGAGGAAGCGCGGATCGTCCCGGCGGGGGCCGGCGCCGGCGAACATCTCGCTCGCCAGACGCACGAGGGCACGGCAGACCGCCATGCGCGCCGCGCCCGGCGACGGTCGCTCGAGCGAGGTGGCGACCTGTTCGTAAGTGCAGCCCATCTCGATGCGCGTCACGATGGCCTGCCGCTCCTCGGGCTGCAGCTTGGCGAGCGCCGCCTCGTAGCGCTGCAGCGCTTCCCGGCCGACGATCTCCTCCTGGGGGCAGGCGCTCGAATCGACGTTCGAGTCGCCGGCCGGCACGGGCTGCGGCGGCGTGGAGCGCAGCTCCTGGCGAATCCGATTCAGGAGCTCCTGTCGCAGGTACTCCCAGAGCTCGCCCTCGCGCTGCGGCTCGATCTGCGAGAACGCCCCGAAGAGGACCTGCTGGAGAAGGTCGTCGGTGTCGAGCCGCTCGCGCATCGAGTGCGGTACACGCCCGTCCGCCCAGCGGCGGAAGGCCGACTGGTAGCGCGAGCACAGGCAGAGAAGCGCCTCGCGGTCACCTCCCTGCGCGCGCCTCAGAAGCTCGAGAGAGGACTGGCCGTCGAAATGCGGAATCGCTGCGGCGCCGGATCGGCTGGCCGCGGTCGTGGCCTCCGGTCCGTGCTCGCGCTGCAGCCACTTCTCGAAGAACCAGTTCGCGATGAAGCACGAGTCCGCCTCCTGGCGGATGTACCCCATCTGCCGCAGGCCGTAGAGGAGCGCTTCCATCTGGCTCGAGCTCATTCGCCCGCGGGTCTCCAGGTCCAGCGAGGAGGTCTTCCGGCGCCGGGCGACGTGCAGGATCACCTCCTTCTCCTGCGCGGACAGGTACTCGTAGTCCACGCTGAAGAAGCGCGACACCATCTCATCGGCGCTGATCTCCTCGATGATCTTCTTCAGGTCGCCGGTGTCGAAGAGCCGCTTGCAGACGAGCTGCACGAGGAAGGGGTGTCGGTCGGTCTTGTCCTTGATCTCCTGCACGACGTCCGGGTCGAAGTTGCCGGATCGGATGAGCTCGGTCGCCTCGTCGTCGCGCAGGCGCGTCAGGTAGAGCGGCGGCACGAAGCCGTGCAGAAAGGGGGAGGTCTGAGGGGCGGTGTTCCTTTCCAGGAGGCTCAGCCGCTTCGTCGCCGTGAGCACGGTGTGGATGCTCTCGCCCTCCTGGAAGACCCGCCGCAGCCGCGGCAAAGCGTCGGGGTTGTTCTTCTCGAGGTTGAGCAGCTCTTCGCACTCGTCACAGAGGAGAAACAGCTTGAGATCGGCCTTGCGGGCCGCCCTCTTGAGGCACCTCAAGATGCCGAAGGTGTCGAGCGACTCGAGCTCCTCGACCTCGACGCCGATCTCGGCGAGCCGCTCCTCCGCGGCCTCCACGCCTTCGAGCAGGCTGTCCTTGAACCCGTCGAGGTCCTTGCTCCCCTCGAGGTCCCAGAAGAGCGGCATGTACTTGGCGGGATACTCGCCCCGCTGGCTCAGGTACTCGAGTTCCTTGAGGAACGAGGTCTTGCTGATGCGCCGCGTTCCCACCGCCCAGAAGAACTTGCGGTCTCCCTGCAGGACCTCCTGCAGCAGCTCCCGGCGGCCGTGGAAGGCCTCGCCGCGCACCCAGCTTCCGACGATGAACGGATTCCGCATGACGGGTTCCTCGACACCCCCCGGTCGGGCCGGCGCCCTCTCGTGCAGGCCGGACTACGCCGCCTCGAACTTGACGGCCTGTGGCCGCACCGCTTCGATATCCGACACCCGCACGCGACGCCGCTTCTCCTCGATGACCCGGTTGATCGCGTGCACACAGAATCGCTGAATCAGATAAGGCCTGCAACGGCTGTGTTCGAGAATGCGCTCGACGGCCTCCGGGTCGTAGCTGAAGATCCCCCGAACCGGCTCGCGGATCAGCTTCCGGGCATCCTCGGGCTCGAGCGGCTCGACTTCGATCTCGTCGAAGAAGTTGTACCAGGGGCTTCCTTCGCTTCGCCAGTCCTTGTTGATGCGCGCCCCCGACATGACCGCCACGACCTTCTCGGCGAAGGTCTTCATGAAGACGCTGCGCAGCTTCTGGTTGGCCCGATCGCTGTACTTGTTGAGCTCGTCGACCTCGTCCATGAGCAGGACGAGCTTGAGCTTCTTGTCGGTCCTCGCCTGCAGCGCTGCGAGCAGCTTCCGGAGATCCCGGGAGAAGTCGCGGCTCGAGTAGGCTGCCTTCTTCTCGTCGTGCTCCCAGGGAAGCCCGCCGTCGAGACGCGGGCCGCATGCTTCCAGGATGTCGGCCATCAGGGTGGTGAAGAACTGGCGCTCCGAAGTGCCCTGCAGGTCGATGAGCACGGGAACGTACTCGAACTCCGGATCGTCCAGGTTCTCCAGGCGCCGCTTGAGCTCGTACTGGAGCGACGTCTTGCCGATGCGGCGTGGGCCGTACAGCATGATGCTGTTGTTGTGCAGCGTGTTCATGACGTTGTTCAGGAGCTTGTCGCGTCCGAACAGCATCTCCGGATTGCGGATCGGCAGCCCCGCGATGTACGGGTTGTACTTGTTGACGATGGCGATGCGGTACTTGGCGGCGTTGAAGATCAGCACCGAGGCCAGGCCGACCAGACCGAGCGCTCCGAGGGAGATGCCGAAGGCGCTGGTGCGGTAGATCGGCGGCTTGCGGATCACCGTGAAGTGCTCGCTGCTCCAGTGCGTCAGCGAGTCGACGTCGTAGGCCGTCACCACGATCTGGTTCTCACCCTCCCGGAGCGGGATCGTGGTCGAGAATGGCATGTGGCGCAGCGGTTCGCCGTTCCCCTGCGGCCGGATCATCAGCTTCTTGCCGTTCGGGCCGAGGAGGCAGACGCCGTTCAGCGTGATCTCGACGTGATCGACCCCCATGTCGTCTCCGACCTGGCCCGCGAGCTCGATGGCGTCCGAGCGCCGCTCGACGTTTTGGCTGGCCGGAGAGCGGATCGCGAAGACGGGCGCGGCGCTCTGGATGACGATCTTCTCGATGATCTGCGGTTCCGGCACCGGGGCCGGCTTGTCTTCCTTGCCGGGCTCGAGCCGCAGCATTTCGCTCTGTGTCTTGCGGATCCAGGCCGGCGCGGCGCTCAGATCCGGATCGAGGCTTGCCGCGGTGCCAAACTCCGCCAGGGCCTCCGCGTGCTGTCCGCGCAGGTAGTGGTCGAGGCCCGCCCTGAGACGCTCCTCGGCCTCGCGTTGCGACGGCGTCCCGGCGACCGGTTCGGGTTTCTCGCGCGCCGGTTGCGGCTCGCCGGCGGAGCGCGCGCCGGCTCCGGGGCGAGCGTCACCCGCGGACACCGGTGTCGTCGGCTGCGCGGCTGGGACTTCGCCCGCGGCGGCGTGCGGTGCCGGACCCTCCCAGCGCACCTTCAGGTCCCCGACGTCGTCCATGAAGCGCAGGTGCACGCGGCACGCCGCGGACTCGTAGCCGCGGCTCGCCAGACCCGGCTCCCCCGGGACGAGGTGCTCGGCGTCGAAGCGGGCGAGCACCTCGGGCGGTCCGTCGAGACGAACACCGAGAGCGCGCGGCAGCGTGATCGACAGTGACCCTGATGCGTCGTGCAGCAAGATTTCCGCTTCGCCTTGAAACGGCGTCCCGGTGAACTCGATCTGCGTCCTGGTCTTCGGGATCCGCAGGGTCACGAAACCCGGATTCGCGTTCAGGAAGCTGCGCAGTGTGAGCTTGCCTTCGTGGATGGTCGCGGAGAAGCTCTCGAGGCGCACCGGGTTCGGCTGCGCGAAGTCGACGCGGAGCTCCGAGGAGCTGCCGAACAGGCTCAGATTCTGCACCCGCATGCCGCTCAAGTCGAAGTTGCCCTGGCCGCGGTCGCAGCGGATCACGAACGCCGCCGGCGCCGCCGGCATCAGCTCGATCTCCCAGGTGTCCGAATCGACACGGGAGCCCTCCGCGAGCAGCGAGCGGTCCCAGATGTGCAGCGTAGCCAGGGTACCGCCCTTCGAGAGCTCCACCCTGGGAGCCGGCGTCCAGCCGCGGTACACGTAGGGCGGGTCCTGCAGCGGTCCCGGGTACAGCGTCACCTCGTCGCGCACGCTGTGCAGCTCCACCACCAGGAAGTCGCACCGCGGCTGTGGGACGAGCTCTTGTCCGGGTAGCGCCTGTGATGCGAGGCTCGGCAGGAGGAACGCGGCCGCACGCAGGAGCCACCGCATCGTGTGCCCCGCCATCTCGTCTCCCGAATGACCAGGTGATCGCAACTCGTAGCGAGTATATCGGATCCGGAGCCGCCCGTCGCGGGGCAGCGGACGGCACGCACCCCCCGTGTCCTCCGGCGCCGGACGCCGTCCCGTTTCGGTCTCTTCAGCCGACCTCCGCGATGGGCTGACGGGCCCTCGTGCGGATCGGCGACCGGCTTGACGACGCCATCGCTCCTGGCTTGGTCACTCGCGCATGGCGACGACCTTGCCGGTGTGCCGCAGCGGCGGTCGGCCCGGTCGGTCGAGCCACGCGACCCGGCGATCGATGTGAGCGCCGTTCGTGAGCGCGTCGTGCGCGAAGTCCACGCCACTCGACGACGGCCGGCTCCGAGATCGTTTGTGCGGTCGCGTCTGGGCATCGTCTCGGTCCGATCTTGCCGCGGCCGCCCCGGCGGAATAAAGATCGGTCCGGGTCCGATTCTTGAGACTGTCGGCCACACGTGGTTCGACACGCTCTCCCGCAGGCCGTGCGGAGTGCGTCGTCTGGGGCCGCTCCGCCGGCTCCCGCCAAGCGCGTGGCCGCGTCAGGAGCCAACCATCGAGGTCGCATGAAGGTCGTCATCCTCGGCAACGGAGTCGCCGGCATCACGGCGGCCATCCGCATCCGGCAGAAGCAGCCGGACTGGTCCATCACGGTCATCTCCGGCGAGTCGGAGCATCACTACTCGCGCCCCGCGCTCATGTACGTGTTCATGGGGCACATGCGCTACGAGGACACCAAGCCGTTTGAGGATCGCTTCTGGAAGGAGAAGCGGATCGATCTCGTGCGCGCCTGGGTGACGCAGATCGACGTGGCGGGGAAACGATTGCACTTCGACGGACAGGCGCAGCCCATGGGCTACGACAGGCTCCTCGTCGCCACCGGCTCGACGCCCAACAAGTTCGGCTGGCCGGGCCAGGATCTGGACGGCGTGCAGGGGCTCTACGGCTTGCAGGATCTGGAGCTCCTGTCGCGCAACATTCGCGGTGTCCGGCATGCCGTCGTCGTGGGGGGCGGGCTCATCGGCATCGAGCTCGCCGAGATGCTGCGCTCGCGGAACATCCCCGTGACGTTCCTGGTGCGGGAAACCGCATTCTGGAACATCGTCATCCCCGACGACGAAGCGCGCATGATCAACCGGATCATCGAGGAAGAGGGCCTGGGTCTCGTGCTCGAGACCGAGCTGCGGGAGATCGTCGACGACGGGACGGGGCGCGTGACCGGCGTCGTCACGAGCCGGGGTGATCGCATCGACTGTCAGTTCGTCGGTCTCACGACCGGCGTGCGCCCGAACATCGCCGTCGTCGAGCGTTCGGGGATCCCGACGGGGCGCGGCGTTCTGGTGGACCGGAGCCTGCGCACGCGGGTGTCCGGCGTGTACGCGGCCGGTGACTGCGCCGAGATCGTGACCGGGCAGGAGCGTAACCTCGTCCAGCAGGTCTGGTACACGGGTCGCATGCAGGGCCGCGTGGCGGGCGACGTGATCGCGGGAGAGGAGTGCGCCTACGATCCCGGGATCTGGTTCAACTCGGCCAAGTTCCTCGACCTCGAGTATCAGGTCTACGGCCGGGTGGAGCAGAACGTCCCGGGCGAGGGGAATCTCTTCTGGATGCACCGGGACGGCCGGCACTCGCTGCGCATCGTCTACACGGACGACGGCGTCATCGGCTTCAACCTGCTCGGCATCCGCTACCGGCACGAGGTGTGCGAGCGTTGGATCCGCGAGCAGCGGCCGATCGACTGGGTCCTCGAGCATCTCGGGGAAGCCAACTTCGATCCGGAGTTCTTCGAGCGCTACGAGCGCGAGATCGTGCGCGCCTTCGAACTGCAGCTGTCTCGGGACAGGTCGGGAAGCGATGCGGGGGCGCTGCAGCCGGTGCCGCCAACCAGCTGAGCGGGAGTTCGACGTGCAGACCTACACGTTCCCGATGTTGCGGCAGTTCGACGAGCCTCCCCGGCTGCCCGGCCCGGGCTTCTCGGGACGTGAGAAGCTCTGCGTCGCTTCGATCGCGCTGGGTTTCCTGATGCTTCTGTCCGCGTTCCTTGGGGCGCCGCTCGGGAGCAGCCGGGCCGGGCCGGCCGTCACCTTCTCGCTGTTGCTGGCGGGCAGCATCGGTTGGTTCTGGCTGCGCTTTAGGGCCACGACACCCCGGATCGCGCACGACGGCATCTTCTTCTCGAGCGCCATGGCGCGCGGCGCCGTCGGCTGGGGCCTGGGTGTGCTCTTCACCGGCTTCTACGTCCTTCTCTACTGGTTTCCGCGTTTCATCGAGGGCGGCGCGCGTCTGGTCGATCCCGTGTCCCGGGCTCTGGCCGGCAGGCCGGCGGACCAGTGGTTTCTCTACGGCTTTCTGTACACGCTCGCCGTGGTGGTCTTCGGAGCGCGGATGCTGCTCAAGTACCGCCACAACAGGTATCAGCGGCTGCGCACGTCGTCGGTCGTGTTCTTCCAGCTCGGTTTCGCGTTTCTCGTCCCGCAGATCCTCAAGTCGCTCAACCAGCCGGAGTTCTACTTCAGCTACTTCTGGCCACTCAAGCCCGAGTACCTCTTCCCGAGCGACTTCCGGAACCTGATCGCGCACCCGGGCGGCCTGGGTCTCTTCATGGTGACGTGGGGCGCCGTCATGACGTTCGTTGCGACGCCGGTGCTCACGTACTTCTTCGGCAAGCGCTGGTACTGCTCGTGGGTGTGCGGCTGCGGCGGGCTGGCCGAGACGTTGGGCGATCCGTTCCGGCAGCTGTCGGACAAGTCGTCGCGCGCGTGGAAGATCGAGCGCTGGACGATCCACACGGTTCTGGTCCTGATCGCACTCACGACCGCGCTCCTGTGGATCGACGGCTCACAGGGCGGCGCGGTTCTGGACGGTCTCTCCCACGGCATGCGCCGCTGGTACGGCTTCTTCATCGGCATGTTGTTCTCGGGCGTGGCCGGCGTCGGCTTCTACCCGATCCTCGGGAGCCGCGTCTGGTGCCGCTTCGGGTGCCCGATGGCCGCCATCCTGGGCCTCGTGCAGCGCTACGGGTCGCGCTTCCGCATCACCGTGAACGGTGAGCAGTGTATCTCGTGCGGCAACTGCTCGACGTACTGCGAGATGGGGATCGACGTGCGCGCCTATGCGCAGCGCGGAGAGAACATCGTCCGTGCCTCCTGTGTGGGCTGCGGTGTCTGCTCCGCCGTCTGCCCGCGCGGCGTCCTCAAGCTCGAGAACGGCCGCACGCACCAGGACCGTTTCCCGGGCGCTGCTCGCCCGGCTTCCGCCTTCCTGGAAAGCCTCGGACTGGTTTCCCACACCCGCGGCAAGGGCGCCTACATGACCTGAACCCCGGCCCTCGAGCCGGCCGCCGCCTCAGAACATCGGGGTCCCCTTCGGGTCACATCTCGCGCGCCGCCGCCATCGGATCGACGCCGGCACGTTCCATGGCGTGCGCAAGGTGACATTGCTGAAACAGTCTGCGAGTTTCCTGTTCGTGTGGACGATGCGTGCACTCGCATCGATGTCGGAAGGCGATCCTGCGCGCGAAGGGGGGTCGCCTTTCGCCTGGTTCTTCTCGGGACACGCGCGCAATGCAGAGCCCCTTCGACTCGCGACGCCACAGGCGGCGGCATGTCGTGGATCAGTCCGACCGCGGCGGCTCTTCGATGAGAACCAGCGTTCCCGCGCCGGCCTCACGGATCGAGTGTTTTCCGGAGGGCCAGGTCACTTCCACGACGGCTTGGGAGATGCCGGGTGAGAGGCCCACGTGGAGCGTGGGATCGCTGCTGCTCAGGTACGTCACCGCGAAGCGCACCTCGGAGGAAATCGTGCGACCCCCGGCCCGGACCAGGACCTTGGCACCGATTCCTTGGGTGTTGGGAGGCTGCCCGGCGAGGCGGACCTTGAGCCAACGGTCGTTCGGGGGGAGATCGTTGCGCAGGAGCTCCGCGCGTCCTCCGGAGTTGACGACCAGGACGTCGATGTCGCCGTCGTTGTCATAATCTCCAAAGGCGGCCCCCCGGCTGACCCTCTTTCTCCGGAAGCTCTTCCCGATGTCGTTGGCGACATTGTCGAAGTGCCCCTGGCCGTCTCCGAGGAAAAGCATGTTCTGCTGGGCGTACGTGATGCTCTGCGAGAAGCCCTCGACGTAGTCGACGACGTGGCCATTGGCGACGAAGCAATCGAGCTGGCCGTCGTGGTTGAAGTCGACGAAGCGCGTGGCCCAGCCGACGTGGCGATAGTTGTCCTTGTCGAGTCGCAGAGCCCTCGTCACGTCCTCGAAGAGCAGGTTCCCACGATTCCGGTACATGTTGTTGAACTCGAAGACCATGTTCGTCACGTAGAGGTCTTGCCGGCCGTCCCCGTCCACATCGGCGATGTCCACCCCCATGGCGGCCGTCTCCACGCCATCCGGATCGTAGGCGACGCCAGCCTCGAGGGCGATCTCGACGAATCGGCCCGCGTCGTTGCGGTAGAGGAAGTTGGGCGTTGCGTCGTTGGCGACGAAGAGATCCTGATCTCCGTCGTTGTCGAAGTCCGCGGCCATGACTGTGAGACCCTTGCCGCCCTCGACGAGCCCCACCTCTTCGCTGACGTCGGTGAAGGTTCCATCTCCATTGTTTCGATACAGGATGTCCGCCTCGGCCTCGAAGTCCCGCGGTCCGGGAAAGAACTTGAAGCCGGTGCGTTTGGAGAGCGACGAGGCGTGGACCCCCTTCATCCCCGGATGGAACTTGAGATAGTTGGCCACGAAGAGGTCCAGGTCGCCGTCCCCATCGTAGTCGAAGAACACGGCTCCGGCGCTGTAGCGCGGGTCGCCCACGCCAGACCGCTCGGTCACGTCCTCGAAGGTTCCGTCTCCGCGGTTCCGATACAGCCGGTTGGGACCGTAGTTCGTCACGTAGAGGTCCGTGAAGCCGTCCGCGTCGAAGTCGCCGCAGACGCACCCCTGGCCGTAGGACGACTCGGCGAGACCCGCGGCCTCGGTCATGTTCTCGAACGTGCCGTCGCCCCGGTTGTGGAACAGGGCGTGGCGGGTTGCCTGCCCGGGCAGGAGCTTGCCCTCGCCGTCGAGGCGGGTGCCGTTCACCAGGAAGGCGTCGAGCCAACCGTCGTTGTCGTAGTCGAACAGCGCGCAACCGCTCCCCGTGGTCATCAGGACGTTCTCCAGCTTCTGCGCCCCGAAGCTGTGGCGGAAGCGGAGACCGGATTCCACCGCGACGTCCGTGAACCGTGGCTGTATGCGGTCCTCGGCGTTTGCGCCTGAGACGGCGACCAGCCACACCGCGAGGAAGCCGGTCACGACCGGAGCCACGCCTCCGACGTGCAGGCCCCCTGAAGGACGTCTCGAGAGGCCGCGATCAGAGCCCGTAGTAGACGAAGGTGAAGAAGAACGCATCGTTTTCGTCTCCCATGGAACGGTTGAGCTCGACACGGTGGTCCAGCGTCACGGTGGTCGACGTCGTCAAGGAGTAGCTGGCCTCGAGGATCACAGCGGTGTCGTCCGTATTCGATTTCGACAGGTCTCGAATGATCGATTCGAACTGAGCCGCGAACCGCAGATCGAGATGCTGGGGAACCACCCAGTCCACCCAGGCCCGGTAGCCGAGGACGTCGGCGGTCTTCCCGCCGCTGATCCGGACGAACCGGTGATCCCCGGTGAAGCCGTCCTGCCCGTAGGTCGCCTGCAGGCCGCTCATCAGATAGGTACCGTACTTGTGAAAGGTGTCGAGCCCAACCCGCCAGCGGGACACGGCCACCTCGCCCATGAGCTTGGCCGCGCGGATGGTCGGAAGGTCGCCATAGAGGAAGGAGAAGCCGTACTGGAAGTCCCAATACGTCGGAGCACCGATTCGGCCGGTCACCAGATAGCTCGTGCGATCCGAGCTGTCGAACAGGTGCGGCGAACGCAGAGCCTCGCCGCTCCCGATGGTCGCCGCGAACTCCCAGTCGTACTGACCGACCGGGCCCTTCAGATCGAGCCCCCAGTCCCACTTGAGACCGAGGTCGGTGGCCTCGAGGGGGAGAAGGAAGCGCTGTCGAGGCGCCAGGATCGGGTTCACGCCGTACGGGATCACGAACTGGCCGACCCGCAGCATGAGTCGGTCGACACTGCCGGGATTGAGCCGAGCCCAGAAGTCCTGGCACACGAGCTTGACTTGGTCGCCATCGTCGCTCTCCTCCATGCGATCGAAGACAACTCGCGGGTGCAGATCGAGGGCGCTCAACCGCAGCCAGTCGGGCAGCAGGTTCCTGTTGACGAAGGAGAAGGAGCTGAAGGTCCTGACGTAATCCACGCCGATGTAGTTTCCCGGAGGCCTGGGTGAGAACTCGAAATGGTCCTCGCTGTGGTCGTCGGGCGGCACACCCACGACCCCCTCGGGGGAGTAGAAGCCCGACAGAACCAGCTCCCTGTACAGGAACGAGCGCGCAGCACCCTCTTCCTCTTCCTCCCAGTCCTCATCGTGGTCTTCCAACGCGGCCGGATCCGACCCCCACGAGGATTCCCGGTCGGGGGGAGACGGTCGCGGCAGGGGGCTCCCCCCGGCGGCCGCGGAGAGAGCGGTCGCGGACCACCCCAGCAGTAGAAGGAGGACGAAGGTCACGGTGCCACGCGGCATGAACCGGCTGGACGTCCGGGATGCGGACGGTGCCGGGCAAGGCTCGGGGGGTGGGTGCGTTCGACAGTTTGGAGACCCCGTGGGTTCCGGAGGAGCCAGACTCGAGCGGCCGCTCCCTGCCCGGTGCGCACGATGGAGGGCCGCTCGCAGGCGATCCAGGCCGATGGTCCACGCGGCCTCTTCCGGCTGACAGGCGTTCAGGGCTCGGGTGGCGTTGTTGAACGTCTCCATGAGGATTCTCGATGTGAAGGGTGCGCGTCCCGAAAGCAGGATTCTCCTGCACAGCCATCGGGCCCGGTCGAGGTTCCTGAATGCATCAATATAGGCCCATCGAGGTCCACCAGACAAGCACTTCCGGGTTCCACGCTGTCTCAACGGAGCGAGTCTGTCCGAAAGCCCGGAGGCGTTTGTTGCCGCGTGGATCGGAAGGACGTTGCTGGTCGCTCACAAAGCCGGCGGTGACCTGGACGTTGAACGGATCCACTCGGACCATCGCTGGTGTGATGACACCGTGGTCGCTGACGCGGGGACGCTGGATCGCCGACCCGTTCGAACCACACACCCCCACCGATCGCTGGAGGTCTCACGGTTCGTTGTCCGGGCTGTGGTCTGTGGCCGAAGAGTGCCGGCTGATTGGTGCAGTGTTCCCGATCCATGGGCCCGTCGCGCCAGGGCGCATGTCCCACTCGGCGGTTTCGTCACCGTTGCGGGTGCCCGTGGACCCCCGCGGCCCTGGACCGGCGGGTTGCGGTGGGTCGGAACGTTCTCGACGGCCAAGCCGTGGGTCGGGCGGACCATCGATTCCCTCCACGATGGCGCCATTCGGCCCGTGCACGGGTGGCGAACGCTGGAGCGTCCAGCTCATAGCCAAAAAGGACAGTTCATTGACCAAAAAGGACCGTTCATGAGAAAAATGGACATCTCATGGGGAGGTCGAGATGGCAACGGTGCGAAGGGTCCTGCTGCACGTCGACGACGGCCTGCGCCAGATCGTCGATCCGGACGACGTGTACTACCTCGAGGCTCTCCTGGACGAGACGAGCGTGCGGCTGCGCCGGGCCCGTCCAGTCATCGACGTTCGCCCTCTCGGTGAGCTGCTGCGATCGTTCGAACCGTTCGGTTTCGTTCGCATCCATCGCAGCTACGCCGTCAATCTCACCCGGATCCGCCTGTTCCGGCGCCGCGCTCGAGGCAAGGACTGGGAGGTCAAGCTCCAGCCACCCGTCAACCGGCTGCTACCCGTGAGCCGTGAGTACAACGCGCGCCTCCTGGCCGCCTTCGAAGGCAAGCGTGTGCGACGCCGCCGGTCGA
>JBHHXQ010000026.1:0-14965 GCA_046757105.1 Candidatus Krumholzibacteriia bacterium | reverse complement strand
ACCGAGAAGCTCTTGCGGTGCAGATCCAGATGGTCGCGATCGAAACGCATGCTCGTCTCCCACAGCGGCGTCTCCTCGGCCACGTTGCGGATCTTCGTGAGCGCCCGGGCGTCCAGCGCCTCGCTGACGCGCACGTTGAAGTCGAGGTCGATGTTGAAATCGGGACGATTCACCGAGAAGCGGTCCTGGTTGTCCTCGTCCTCACGGCCGACGAAGAGGCCGATGTAGCGGCCGTGGAGGAGGATCTTGGGGCTGAGCGTGGTGTTGCTGGTCGCCTCCATTTCCAGAAGCTCGCCCTGCGCCCCGACGCGGATCACGGAGTTTCCGTAGGCCCCCACCGTGCTCGGGTTGTCGGGATCGGCGAACCACTGGTCGTCGACGACGAACTTGTACTCGTGCTCCCCCGGCCCCAGCTGCAGCGTGACCGCGAACACGTCTCCGTCACGGACCATCGGCGTCGCCGTCGGGTTCCAGCCGTTGAACTCCCCGGCCAGGAAGACCCGATCGGCGTTCGGGTTCGTGTAGCTGAAGCGGATGCCGTCCGGCGTGCTCTGCGTGGCGGCCCGGGCGGCCGGGCCCAGCGCCCAAGACAGCACGAGACACGCCGCCACCGTCGTAACGATGCAGCCGCGAGAAGCGCCGCCGGCGCCGGAGGACCGCTGGCGCAGCCCGGCGGCCGGGAATGCGGCCGGGAACCTGGGTGCGACTCGTGTTCGAGCCGCGTGCCGAGACGTCTGCCGAGACATCAGAAGTTTCCCCTCACGAACATCCGGAGGAGGTCGCGGTGGTCGCCGCTCCCCTGCAGATTGCCCTCGAAAACCGGATTGCTGCCGCCACCCATCCAGAACGGTCCGTAGGCGATGAAGAGATCCACGCTGTCCGTGGGGCGGTACTGCAGCTCCGTGAACAACCCCTTGCGCTGGCGCCCGGGGTCGTTGCCGAACATGTATCGGTTGTAGATCTTCACCTTGTCGGTCACGTTGATCGACGTCGCGATCGACAGCAGCTCCTTCTTGAAGGGCGTGCTCAGATCCTTGATGAGCCCCTGGACCTGCAGCCAGGCCAGCCGGTTCTCCACGATCAGCTCGCCGAAGAGGTCGTCGTTCTTCGTGACGCGGGTTTCTTCCGTATCGGGGAAGAAGTCGCTCGTGCGCCTGCGACGATACGAGAACTTCGTCGTGAAGCCGTTGACGTACTCGGTGAACATCTCCCCGTAGAACTCCGACACCTTGCGCTGCTGGAACACCTCCTTCTCGAGCTGCACCGAGTTCGTGGTCAGCGTGATGGCCCGCGCCGGCACCAGGTACCAGGTGTTGATGGCGTAGCCCTTCTCGTCGTTGTTGCTGTCCCCGAGCTGGTTGCGGAACTGCGGTCCCAGGAGCCACACGGTGGGAGCGACGTTGAAGAAGCCGACGGCGGCGGACCCGAAGCGGAAGGCACGTGCCTCGGCCTTGACGACGATGTCGTCGGGGAAGGCCGCCTGCGGGTCGGCGAAGGAGAACTTGCTCGGGCGCCATTCGAGGGCGTTCTCGGCCAGCTCGCGCTCGTGCACGCGGCCCGTCAGGGTGTTGTCGCGCCCGCGCGCGATCTCGAAGCGGTAGTCCACGTCGAACAACGTGAGCCGCATGTCCGCCGCGTAGACCTCGGTGAACTGGAACTCCTGAGCGCGGTCCCCGGTCTCGCGCTCGTTCTTGCGGTTGTAGGTGAAGCCCACCCGCAGCTTGTCGTCGAGGAACGCCCGCCAGCTCCGCAGGATGTAGCCGTCGTCGGTCTCCGCGCTGCGATCCGGATCGCAGCGCGTGGCGCCGAAGGGGCTGCGCGACTGATTCAGACACACGCCCGAGAAGTCGCTGTAGATGGCGGCCGTGTGCAGGCCGAGGAAGCCCCAGGTGTCGAGCCGGACGCCCTGGCCGTTTCCACCGGTCACGTCCCAGACGGCCTGGATCAGCTGGTTGTCGACCCAGAAACGACTCTGGCGCGAGAACAGGTACGACTCGAAGCCACGCGCACCGAACTCGCGCCGGAACTTGATGTGCGCCTCGCGGAACTGCAGTCGCGGGCGAGCGTTGTTGTTGCTGCCCCGGTTCCACTCGGCGCCGGTCTTCAGGAACATCTCGACGCCCGGGAACGGCGACGAGAGAAGCCGCAGCTCGAGCTGGTTGAAGGTGTCGTCGTTGTTGCTGTCGAAGTCCCATGCGAAGAAGCGGTCCTGCTTGCGGATGTCGACGAGGAAGAAGTACTCGCCTTCGAGGCGCGTCTGTCCTCGGGCCGGCACGGCGAGGAGCGCCACGAGGCCGCCTGCCAGCAGTGCCCGTTTCATCGCGACACCCCCAGCGGGAGCGTCAGCGTGATGCGGCCCGACAGACCGAGCTGGGGGTGGGTCACGAAGCTGCTGTCGACCATCCAGCGCCGCGACTTGAGACCGAAGCCGCCGGCGAACTCGGTGCCGAGGACGCCCAGGCGCACCGCGAAGACGTCGTAGAACCAGATCTCGCCGCCCAGGCGCCAGGCGTCGCGGCTGCGGCCGTCGCTCGTCCAGCCCCCGCTCACGGTGGACTCCGGCCGCCAGCGGTAGGCGGCACCGAGGTCGAGCCCCCGGTCCAGGGCGGTGCTCCCACCGCCGTCGACGAACTCGATCTCCGGCTCGCCGAGGTTGCGAACGACACCGCCCAGGCTGAAGCCGTGGCGGCTCTGGTACAGGAGACCGACGTCGCCGGTGACGACCGTGACGCTGCCGTAGTCGCGCGGCCCGGCAGCGACGCCGACGCGCGCGATCTTGAGCGCACCGCCCACATGCGCCACACCGTGATCGTCGCGGTACACCCAGCGCCCGTAGGAGAGGAACCAGAGGTTCTCCGACAGGAACTCGTTCCCCAGCCGGTGCCAGCCGGCGCCGAGCCCGCCCGCGAACGCCGGGCCGCCGATCAGGACCGCGTTGGAGACGAGATCCGGAACGAAGTACGGGCGCGACACGCTCGCCTGCAGCTCGTAGCGGTCGATCGCCCCCAGCCCGCCGGGGTTCCAGGCCACACCCGAGACGTCCGTCGCCAGGGCCACGTAGGCGTTGCCGAACGCCAGCGCCCGGCTGCTCGTGTCGACGAGTTCGAAGTAGGCGCCGGCGGGCCCGGCGAGGAGCCCCAGGCACACCGCACCGAGGCTCCACGATCGAACGCTCTGTGCGACGCGCGGCCGCATGCCACCTCCTCAACGGATGACCGCGAACGAACGCTGCGCCTGGTTCTGACCCGGCTCCAGACCCACGCGCAGGACGTACATTCCCCCGGCGACCATGCGCCCGAGCTGGTCGCGCCCGTCCCAGCGATTGCCCCGGAAGTCCTCGGCTTCCAGCACGCTCACGCGCTCGTTCTCGTACAGCACCTGGATGCGCTGACCTCTCAGGTCGTAGATCTCGGCCGTCACCGTGACCGAACGGCCAGCCGCATCGTCGAGCTTCGGCTCGATTTGAACGCTGAAGCGCAGCTCGTGCCCCTCTTCCGGTGAGACGACGCCTTGGGTGATCTCGACGTCATCGAGGCTGAAGGCCACGCCGAGGATGGGCGGCCTCTCGAGGAACGTGACCCGCTCGGCGATCGAGATGTCGAAGGTCTGTCCCGCCCCGCGCATGTCCGGCACCCCGTCGGGAACTTCGGCGCCGTTGGCGTCCAGGATGTCGAGCGGCAGGATGACGAAGTTGTCGAGCGTCGCCGGGGCGAAGCCGTCCACCTGGAAACCGCTGAAGTTGTCGGGTGCCCCATCCGGGCTGCCGGTGCCGTCGGGGCCGGCCGTGACGCAGGCGATCAGCCGCAGCGTGTCGAAGCCGGCCGGGATGATCGGTACGGTGTCGCCGTAGGCAGCGCTCACCAGCGTCGAATCCGACTGCAGGACGAGCGACCACGGGATGGCCGCCTCCATGGCGCGGCCTTCGGCGTTCTGCGAGAAGGTGGCCGCCGTGCTGAACAACGAGGTCGGGACCTGGTTCACGTTCCTGGGGTTCTGGTAGCGCCAGATCTGCGGTGTCTCGTTGCGGTCCCACGTGGCCAGGAAGAAGTCCGGCTCGAAGCCATTCGCGAAGCTGATGTTGCGCCGCCAGGCGTTGACGTTGAGCAGCGAGGGTATTCCCGTTCCGCGGTCGCTCGCCCCGCCGTTGACGCGCGTGATGTCGAAGTACAGCATCATGTTGTTGTCCCAGGTGATGCCGTCCACGGCGACGTACAGGAACCTGGCGTCCCAGGTGACCTTGATCTGGTTCACGTCGTTGAAGAAGCCCCACTGGGAGTCGCTGACGCTCTCCTCCGGAGGGCAGTCCGGATCGCCACCCACCTGGCACGGGATGCCGTCCTTGACGAACTCGTCGTTGATCCCGAAGAGCTCCTCGTCTGGCTCGAACTCGTCGGAGAAGCCGTCGATGAGGATGCGCTCGGAGAGGTCGAGTGCGGGTCCGGCCCACGGCGTTCCGGGTCCGGTCACGAGCAGGACGAGTCCGGCCCCCAGCGCCATCTGGAGGGCGCGCGGACACAGACGCAGCTGGCCGCTCGGCACCTGGGTGAGAGGGGTCGAAGTCACGCGCATTCGGGCCGATCGGTTCGCGATGGGCTCTGGAGCTTTCTCTGCTAGACCGTTCAACCTGGTTGCCGCTCAGGATAGGACGTGCCGACCCGGAAGTCAATTACCAGCGCGGGATCGAGCGGAATCGAGGCGTCACTCGCGCTCCCCGGGCCGGACCTGGCGCCGGCGGCCGCGCGTCTGGATCGGGTCCGGCGCGCAAGCGGCCCGGCGCGGCCGACAGACTCACACGGCCCGGCGTGCGAGACCACCGTGGCGGCCCCCCCGCCGGCCGGTGGTGCTATGATACATGCAGAGGGGATGGAATCTGGCTGCGGCCGGCCTCGCTCCGGACGGCCTCGGTGGTCGCGACCCGGACACGGGTGCACCTCGGAGGGATCTCTTGAGGCCGCTGAACGGACAACGACCGCGACATGCGCCCCGGGACCCCCAGCCGGAGCCGGAGGACACCTCACACCCCACCCAGAGTTCTCCTGGAGCTCCCCAAGCGCGCCCCATCGCCGACACGCCGGCGCTCGCGGGCTCCAGCGCCGGCAACCGGATCATCCAGAAGATCGGCGAGGGCGGCATGGGCGTCGTCTACGAGGCCGAGCAACGCAACACCAAGCGCCCGGTTGCGCTCAAGGTCATCCGCGGCGGCTCGTACGTCGCGGAGCAGCACATCCGGCTGTTCCAGCACGAGACGGAAACCCTGGCGCGGCTGCGTCACCCGGCGATCGCCGTCCTCTACGAGGCCGGCCGCACACCCGCGGGCCAGCACTTCTTCGTGATGGAGCTGGTGCGCGGCGAGCCGCTCAAGAAGTACGTGCGCCAGCGTGCCGTGGAAGACCTGCTGCCGCACTCCAAGGACGACATCGAGTGGCGGCTCGACCTCTTCGTGCAGATCTGCCACGGCATCAGCTACGCGCACCGGCGCGGCGTCATCCACCGGGACCTCAAGCCCTCGAACATCCTCGTCGCCACGGGCGTCGAGACCGCACGGGGTTCGAGCAGCGATCAGTCCAGGACAGCGGTCAAGATCCTCGACTTCGGCCTGGCGCGCATGGTCGATGCCGACGATTCGATCACCCTGCAGATGTCCGAGGCGGGGCAGATCAAAGGCACGCTCGCCTACATGAGCCCGGAGCAGGCGCGCGGAAACAGCGACGCGATCGACATCCGGACCGACATCTACGCGCTCGGCGTCATCCTGTACGAGCTGCTCACCGGCAAGTTGCCCTACCAGGTCAACAGGACCCTGCTGGCCGAAGCGGTGCGCATCATCTGCGAGCAGGAGCCCCGGAAGCCTGGCGCCTTCCACAAGCTCCTGCGCGGCGACCTCGAGACCATGCTGCTCAAGGCGCTCGACAAGGATCCCGACCGCCGTTACCAGAGCGTCGAAGTGTTCATCGAAGACATCGAACGCTACCTCTCGAACCAGCCCATCCTGGCGCGGCCGCCGAGCGCGAGGTATCAGCTCAAGAAGCTCATCGCCCGGCACAAGGTGGGTTTCGTGTTCGCGATCACCGTGTTCGTTCTGATGACGGGGTTCGCGGCCACGGTCACCTGGATGTGGCAGGTGGCGCGGCACGAGCGCCTGCGGGCCGACGCCGAGCGCGAGCGCGTGCAGAGAATCAACCAGGACCTGCGTGATCTGGTTGCTCCCAGCTCCAACGACACGCCGGCCGACCCCGCCGGCGCAGCCGCCCCCGCTGGTGCCGAGACCGCACGGGTCCCCGACACGCCCGCATCCGAGGAGCCGGACGAACCACCACCGGCGCGCGTCACGGTGACCGTCGATGAACCGGAGAAGGTGGCGGCCGAGGCGCTCGCCGGGGTGCCCGTGCGCCGGCCGGTTCCCGCGCCGGCTGCCTCCCGACAGGTCCCGCAGCGCTCGAGCGCAGGCCGTGTCGATTCCGCCGATCTGCAGGCGAGCGGCGTCGCAGAACCGCCCGAGGCCGAGGGAGTTCCTCCGGAGGTGATCCGGGCCTTGACGCGCAGCCCGGCGGGGCCGCGTCCCGGAGCGGAGTTCACGGATCAGGAGATCTTCGCGGCTGCTTCCGGCGTGCATGCGGCCGGCATCCAGATCCTCCTGGGGGAGTACGCCGAGGCCGAGGCGCTGCTTCTGCGCAGCTATCCGGTCATCATGGAGGCCACGGTCTCCGAACGCGAGAAGCGCGATCTCGTCGAGCGCCTGATTGCGCTCTACGTCGCCTGGGAGAAGCGGTCCAAGGCGGCGGAGTTCCGCGCCGTCCTGGACCGCCTGCGAGCGCAGGACGAGTAGCCCCGCGGGCGTTCACCGGGTCACGGACCCATGCCGGAGGTGCAGGATGTCGGCCCGCGTACCGTGGACAGAGCGCACGTTCCACTTCGACTTCCCCGCCGAGCTGTACCGCGAGCTGCTCGAGCGGCTTCGTGGCACGCCGGCGCGCGTCGAGGATCGCCTGGGCTCGTTTCCGAACGAGATCCGCACGCGGCGCGACGGCGACCGCTGGTCGATCCAGGAGAACGTCGGCCATCTGCTCGACACCGAGACGCTGTTCAGCGGCCGGCTCGACGACTACGAAGCCCGCGTCGACGTGCTGCGCGCCGCCGACATGCAGAACGCGGCCACATGGGAAGCCCGCCACAACGACAAGCCAATCGAGGCGATCCTGAGCGCCTTCCGGCAGAAGCGGCGGGCGCTGGTTGCGCGCCTGGAGCAGCTCGAACCCGAGCGCTTCTCCCAGAGCATCCTGCACCCGCGCCTGAACGAGCCGATGCGCATCGTCGACATGATGCTCCTCCAGGCCGAGCACGACGACTACCACCTGGCCCGCATCAGCGAGCTCGGCCGCCGGCTCGGCGCCTGAACGCGTGCTCCGCCGGTGGCGTCCCGGCCTCTCCGAGGAGGTGAGCCATCGCCCGCCCGAAGCGCATCTTCATCGGCTGCCTGAGCGTCCCGCTCCTGCTCGTGGTGCTGGTGGCCGTTCTTCTGTTGTCGGCGTTCCTTCTCGGCCCGCCGGACTCGAACCCCACATCGAAGAACGTGGAGCAGCCGGTGCCACGACCGGGAGCCGTGACCCCTCCGCTGGGCTCGGCGCCCGAGGAGGCGCCTGCCGATGCGGAGCGCCGGCGCGCCGGCGGCTGGTCTGCAGGTGGCTCCGCCGCCGGCGTGCTCGAGGTGGTCATCGATCTCGAGGGAGGTGAGTTCGAGATCGTTCCGGCGGCGCCCGGCGCACCCATTCGGGTCGAGGCCGAGTACGACGAGGGCCTGTACCGGCTCGAGCCGTCCTTCTCGTCGGACCCCGAGCGCGGCGACCGATTCGGGCTGCTGTTCGAGAGGCGGGGCCAGCTGTCGCTCCTGCGCCAGATCGTCTACCGGCGCCACGAGCAGGCCGAGGGCTGGGTGCGCGTCCACCTGCCGTCCGACGTGCCCATGGATCTCTCCGTGCGCATCCGCAAGGGTGAAGCGGAGCTCGACCTCTCGGGGCTGGCGCTGCGCATGCTCGAGGTGGACCACGGAATGGGCACGACGCAGCTGAGCTTCGACGAGCCAAGCCCCGTCCCCATGGACGTCCTCGAGATCAAGGCCAAGATGGGAGAGCTCGCGGCCTCCGGTCTGGGACACGCCGGCGCCCGGCGGCTGCGGTTCGCCGGCAAGATGGGGGACTTCCGGCTCGACATGCGCGGACCCTGGAGGACCGACACGTCGGCCGAGGTGCGCATCACGATGGGGAGCGCACTCGTGAGGGTGCCCCGGGACGTGCGTGTGGAGCTCACCAACCGCCGTGTGGTCTTCGGGAACCTCGAGGCGCGCCGCGACGATCCGCGCGGCGATCCGGAGCTGCGAGGCCCCGGGAAGACGCTCCTCCTCGAGACCTCCGTGCGTTTCGGCGAGATGGTCATCCGCTAGACGCCTGCATCGATTCGACCCGGATGCCGGTCTGGAGTCGAGACTGCCCCGGAACCGCCCAGCGCCCGCCATGCAGGACCGGTGTCCGGTCGGCGTGCTCATTGCATGAACGTCGTTGCCGTTGACCGGGGGGCGGACACGAACTACCCTGCCGCCTCGCGGCGCGCCGTGAGATCCGCGTGGGAATCGCAGCCGCAGCACAGCAGAGCGCGGAGGAGAACGCAGTGGCATCTCTCATCTACGTGAAGAAGAGTTCCATCCACGGCAAGGGCCTGTTCGCCCGCCAGCGCATCGGCCGCAGGGAGTACATCGGCTGCTACCGCGGCAAGGTGACCACGAGGAACGGCAGGTACGTCCTCTGGGTCCTGCAGGACGACGGATCGGTCAAGGGGGTCGACGGCCGCAACTCGCTCCGCTACCTGAACCACTCGTCACGCCCCAACGCCGAGTTCTGGGGCGACATGCTCTTCGCCGTGCGCGTCATCCGCCCGCACGACGAGATCACCATCGACTACGGTCCCAGCTGGGCCGACGTCGAGTGATCGTCGCCCGCGCCCGGACACCCGGGCGCGTGCACACGACCAACCCGCCGGCGCCCGCCCCCGGTTCCCAGGGGACAAAGCGGACAGCGAAGCCCGGGCCGCCGTGACGGCGCACCCGGCCCTCGGGAAGTCTCGTGGCCTCGGTCGTGTGGTGCGCCCCGGACCTAGCGCGTGGTGATCGCCGGCTCCCCCCGCCTCGGCTGCGGGCGCGGGCGGGCGCGGTACTTCTCGTACAGGCGCGTGTGGCGGTTGTCGAGGTCGAGCCGCCGCCCCGCCATGAACGCGTCCAGCACGTGCGTGCGAATCTCGAGCGGATCACCGTCGGTGACGATCAGCGTCGCCTCCTTGCCCGGCTCGAGCGTGCCGAGCCGATCGCCCACGCCGAGGATCTCGGCCGCGTACTGCGTCACGCCGCGCAGCGCCTCCTGCTTCGGCAGGCCGTAGGCCGCGGCCGTGGCCGCCATGTACGGTAGGTTGCGCGAGTGCGCGGCGCCGAACGACCGGGCGCTGTGCGCGAAGCAGAAGCGCACGCCCGCCTGGTGCAGCTTGTGCGCGATCGTGAACGGCGTGTCGTACGGCTCCCAGCGCCGCCTGGGGAGCGTGTGCACGGGGGTGAGGATCACCGCGACGTCGCGCGCGGCCAGCTCGTCGGCCACGCGCCAGACGTCGCCGCCCGAGATCAGCACCAGGTCGAGATCCTCCTCCTCGGCCCAGCGCAGCGCCGAGCGGATCTGCAGGATGTCGCTCGCCGCCACCATGACCGGGATCTCACCGCGCAGCACCGGCAGCATCGCCTCCCAGCGTGGATCGCGGTCGTGCACCGGAACTCCCTTCTCGCCTTCGGCGTCCCGCGCCTTCATGTAGGCGCGCGCGTCCGCGAAGGCCTCGCGCAGCAAACGCAGTTTCTCGTCGCGCTTCTCGATCTGCTTCTCCCGCGCAGGCGCCCCGCTTCCGGTCTGCACGCGCATGCCGGGCCAGTTGACGACGAGCCCCACGGGTGACTCGATCGTCATGTCCTCCCAGGTCCAGCCGTCGAGACGAATGACGGCGGCGGTGCCCGAGATGAGGCCGCCGCGCGCGGCGATCATGGCGACGAGGATGCCGTTCGCCATCGTCACCGGCAGGATCTCCGAATCGGGGTTGATGGCCACCTCGGCACGTACGTTCGGATTGATGTCGCCCATCTCGCTGATGTCCACCGTCCCCGGGACGCTGCTCACCTCGACCAGCCCCAGGACGCTGTTCGCGTTGACGAGCGCCGGGTAGACGTGAAGCCCCTGCACGTTCATCACGCGCGCGTCGGGCGGGATGCGCACGTCGGTCCCGACGGCGACGATCTCCTCGCCGTCGATCAACAGCGTGGCGCGCGCAATCGACGGCGCGTTGACCGGGTGCACGGTGCCGCCCACGAGCGCCACCTTCTCGGCGCCCGCGGACCCGGCGGCGAGGACGACCACGAGGGCCGCCATGCTCATCTGCAGTGCGACGCGCTTCACGGCTGCACCTCCCCGTGCCCGGTGCACGAGTGCTCGTGCTCCTGGCTCTCGAGCCAGGACGGCTCCCAGTCGCCACCCGAACCCTCGTCGGACTTCTGGCGCGCCTGGCGCGCCTCCTCGAGGAGCTCCTGGCGCGCCGCGTACATCGCTTCGCGAGCGGCGAGATCGCGAGCCCGGTCGAAGTACTTGCGGCCCTCGATCCAGGTCTGCTCGCAGACCGTGTAGGTGGAAAGCGGATCGCCGCTCCAGATCACGAAGTCGGCGTCCTTGCCCGGCTCGAGCGAGCCCACGCGGTCGTCGATGCCGAGCTGGATCGCCGGGTTCAGCGTCACGAACTCGAGAGCCTCGGGCTCCGGCGTGTCGCCGTACTTCACGGCCTTGGCCGCCTCGAGGTTCATGCGGCGCGCCAACTCCCGGCTGTCCGAGTTGAACGACACGACCACGTCACGCTCCCTCATGAGCGTGCCGTTGTACGGAATGGCGTCGTACACTTCGAACTTGTAGGCCCACCAGTCGCTGAACGCGGAGGCGCCCGCGCCTCCCTGTGCGATCTCGTCGGCCACCTTGTAGCCTTCGAGGACGTGCTGGAAAACACCGATGCCGAACCCGAAGTCGTCCGCCACGCGCAGCAGCATGAGGATCTCGTCCTGGCGGTACGAGTGCGAGTGCACCAGGCGCTCGCCACGCAGGACCTCGGCGAGGGCCTCGAGCTGCAGATCGCGCCGCGGCGGCAGCGCCGACCTGCTCCTCTTGCTCTTCTCGAACTCCTCCCAGGCGCGCATGTAGTCGAGCGCCGCCAGGAAGCGCTCGCGGATGGCCTGCTCGACGCCCATGCGCGTCTTCGGGTAACGCTCGGGACCCGAGCTCCAGTTGGAGCGCTTGGGGTTCTCCCCCAGAGCGAACTTGATCCCGGGGGTGGCGCCCTCGAACAGCAGCTTCGCCGGCGTCTCGCCCCAGCGCAGGCGGATGACGGCGTTCTGGCCGCCGATGGCGTTCGCCGAGCCGTGCAGCAGGTTGGACACCGTCAGGCCGCCGGCGAGCTCGCGGTAGATGGCGATCGACTTGCTGTTCACGACGTCACCGATGCGCACCTCGGCCGTGCAGGTGTTGGTGAACTCGTTCACGCCGCCCACGATGTCCGAGTGCGAGTGGCAGTCGACGAGGCCCGGCGTGACGTGCTTGGTGTGCGCTTCGATGACCAGCGCGCCGGCCGGCGCTTCCAGGTCGCGCCCGACGCGCACGATCCTGCCTCCCACCGCCAGCAGGTCGGCGCTCTCGAGGATGCCGGCGGGACCGCAGGTCCAGATCGTGGCGCCGCGCACCACCACCGCGTCCGGCGCCGGTCCCGGCAGCGGCGGCCATGCCGCCGTCTCGTCGCCGCGGGCTGCTGCGTCGGGAGCCAGCAGTGCGGCGATCCACAGCATGCGGATGACGAGAGCGCGCATCAGCGATCACCTCCCATCGAGGGCTCCGGGTGCGAGGCCTGCACGTCGGACTCGGCGCCGTCTGCCCGCCGCCAGGTGCCGCGCAGCTTCTTCTTGCCTGCCGGCCGCAGGCGCAGCGTCTGATCGCCGAACTGCACGAGCAGCTCACCCTGCTGCCAGCGCAGGCCGCGCACCGCGACCTCGCCGCTCGCATCTTCGAGCGTGCCCCGCAGCGTCCACTGGTTGCCCTTCACCTCGAGCGTCCACTCCTGCGTGGGGTCGTCCTCCGGCCCCGCGACGATGTTCCAGAGCCCGGTCACGCGACCGACCGCGTCGCGCTTCTTGTCGCGCACCTCGTAGCGGTCGCCGTCCACCCACACCTCGAGCACGCGCGTCTTCTCGGCGAACAGGTCGCCGTCGGTCACCGTGAAGCTGGCGATCTTGCCGCGCGCGATCGTGCCGAGCTGCTCGTCGACCCCGAGCATCCGGGCCGCAGACGTGGTGACGGCCGCGAGCGCCACCTCCTCCGACAGGCCGCGCTCGATCGCCCGGGCGATGCGGGAGCGGAAGTCCGCGCGCTTCTTCAGTCCGTGCGACGTGAAGCAGAAATCGACGCCGGCCGCGTGCAACCGCACCGGGTTGGAGGGGGCCGCGTCCCAGTGGCGCAGTACGTCCAGCTCGACGTCCAGCGCCTCGTCCTCGTCCTCGAACTCCGGTGCCTCCGGATAGTCGACCGGCACCACGACGGGATAGCCCGCGGCAGCGACGTCCTCCACGTACTGGTACTCCTCGCCGTTGCCGACCAGGACGGAGTTCAGCTCGAACTCCCGCGCCAGCGACGCGCTGCGCAGCGTGCCCAGGACGTCTCCCGTGAGCAGCCAGACCGGCTCGTGCCCGCCCCGCGGCAGCGCCGCCGCGAGCGCGTCGAGCGCCAGGTTCGAGTGCGGCCGCTCCATCCCCCGCGGTGCCGTCTCGTACTTCTTCGCCGACGCGGCGGCCCAGCCAGCGTCCAGGAACGTCTGCCGGACGAGCGCGACCGCGCCCATCAGCGAGCTCGGGTAGGTGGGATTCTTGCGATAGTCCTGGTTGCGCCAGCTGCCGTGCGTGAAGGCCACCTGATGCGCGACATCCGCACGTAGGATCTGCTGCTCGGGCGCGCCGTCACGCAGCGCCACCAGCGCGCTCCGGCCGCGGAAGACCCCGGTGCTCGGGACGACGTGCGCGGTGGCGAATCCAACCGCGCGCAGCTTCTCGAGCCGCTCGCTCTTCAGGGCCAGGCTCTCGGCGGTGCGCCTCTCCGCGCGCACTTCGGGGTTGGGATGCCGCACGCCGGACGGCTCTTCCTTCTTCTGGTCGCCGCCCGCCGCCTGCGTCCCCTCGTGCTCCTTCGACTTCCCGGAGGTGAGGTCGAGATAGGGCTCGATGAGTCCGGGATAGATGGTCTTGCCGCGCATGTCCCAGACGCGGGCATCCGCCGGTGGCTGCACCGTTCCCACGCCGACCACGATGCCGTCGCGCACCACGATGGTGGCGTCCTCCAGCACCTTGTCCGGCCGAGCCACGACGCGGGCGCCGACGAGCGCATGCACGCGCGGCGTGCGGTCCTCGAATGCGGAAGCCCCCAGGACCCCGCACACGAGGAGCAACGTGGACAGCGCCGCCGGGATCAGGGGGCGTACACGAGTCATGGAAGCTCCTCGGAATGGACGTGTCCGGACTCGAGATCGATGCCGGCGGTCGCCGGGGTCCGGTCCAGCGAGATGCACCATCGAGGGTCCGCAACCGTCCGAATACAACGACATTACAGTGCCAGGACCGGTTCCCGCAAGGACCTGGGACCTGGCACGGGGAGGCGCATCGCCGCCACCCGGCCCGGCGCGGCGTCGGCCGCTCGGGAACGCCACCCGGAGCGCCGGGCGACGCAGGAGAGCTGTCGGAGGCAGGGCCGCTCGAACGTTGGACCGCCCGAGGGAGAGCCGAGCGAACGTGGACCGGCCGCAGGGGCGCCGTGCGGGTGACGAGCGCCGGCCCCCGGAAGGGGTCACTCGTCCGCGGCCACCCGGCGGAGCACCCGGCACGGGTTGCCGGCGGCGACGACGCCGTCGGGGATGTCCCGGGTGACCACGCTGCCGGCGCCGACGATCGAGTTGCGGCCGATGGTGACGTTGGAGAGGATCGTGCAGCTCGTGCCGATCGAGGCACCCTCACACACGCGCGTGGGTTCGACCGTCCAGTCCTCCTCGGTCTGCGGCCGGCCGCCGCTGGTGGCGCGCGGGTACTTGTCGTTGATGAAGGACACGTTGTGCCCCACGAAGACGTTGTCCTCGATCGTGACGCCCTCGCAGATGAAAGTGTGGCTCGAGATCTTGCAGTTGCGGCCGATGTGGGCGTTCTTCTGGATCTCCACGAAGGCTCCGACCTTCGTGTTGTCCCCGATCGTGCACCCGTACAGGTTGACGAAGTCGAAGACCTTCACGTCGCGGCCGAGTTTCACGTCGTCGGCGATGTTCCGGAAAGCCATGCCTCCTCCGAGGTGCTGGTCGTGGTGCCGGGCGATCGGGACCTCCACCGAAGCGAGGCGACAGCGGCTCACTCGGCACCCGCACGCAGCCGCTCTTCGTGGGCGCGCAGCATGAGCTCGAGGCGCTTGCAGAGCACACGCTCCAGCGCCCGGGTGTGCTCGTGGTACTGGATGACGCCGTCGATGCGCAGCTTCTGTCCCAGGTTGTACGAGGTGTCCATGCGCACACCGGTGATCCCCACGCGCAGGAACGCGCCTGCGTGCTCGTGGTCGGCGAGCGCCACCAGGAGCGGGAACGTCGCATACGAGACGAACGCCACCACCACCAGCGCCGACTTGCCGAGCCCCACGAGGACCTCGCCGGCCTCCGGCGCGCCGAACTCGCGCGCGGCGATGTCACCTCCCGAGATCGTGTAGCGCACCGAGGCGCCCTCGAGCGCCGCGGTGGTGCGCGAGTCTGCCTGCGGCCCGTCGCCGTCGGGAGAGGGGGCGGCCGGCGCCGCGTCGGGCGCGGAGGACGCCGCGGCCACGCCGGCCAGCGGCTC
>JBHHXQ010000025.1:0-15016 GCA_046757105.1 Candidatus Krumholzibacteriia bacterium | reverse complement strand
CGAGATGAATGCCGCGCACAAGTTGAACTGAAGTGAACGGTTAAGTAGAGGGTGGGAATAGCTGGCACGGCCGGGCCGTCACTTCTAATCCGCAGGTCGCAGGTTCGAGTCCTGCCAGCCGCGCCAGCTGACGGATGCAGTGGCAAGCAGTTCGCGTCGAGCGCTTCAGCGAGGTCCCAAGCAGATTCACTCGCGACGAATGGCCTGGATCATCTCGTCCAGCTTCTGGAGAAAGCGAGAGCGATCGCGCTTGTCGAAGGCTACGGGTCCTCTGGTCTTGGTCCCGTGGTCGCGCAGGTACGCCAGGAGGTCGCGTGTTGCGACCGCGCCTCCGATGTTGTCTTCCGTGAACGGGCGGCCCTTGAGACCGAGAACGCGGGCACCCTTCTCCAAACATCGGGAGGCGAGCGGGATATCGCCGGTGATCACGATGTCGCGCTCACTGACGTGCTCGACGATCCAATCGTCGGCGACGTTGAAGCCTTCGTCGACGACGACGAGCTCGAGCCAGGCTGCATCGGGGGTTCGCATCCACTGATTGGCGACGAGCGTCACCTTGAGCCCGTAGCGTTTCGCGACGCGGTAGACCTCGTCCTTGACCGGGCAGCCGTCGGCATCGACGAAGATATCCAGCAAACACGAGTCCCCTCGACGCGTCTGACAGGGGTGTCAGCTCGGTAATCGCCGTCATCGTAGCACGACGAGACGACGCGTTGCGGCACCGCTCGGCCAGGACAGGTGGGCGAAATGGGCGCCGCCGGGAGCCAGGCGGCCGCGAACGTCCCGACCGCGTAGGGTGAGTCTGCTCCGAAGAACCGCAACTTCATACTGTCGTTGAGCTTGCGGACACGACTCCACTGTCCCGGTTGACGAACCTCACCAGCGACCCGATGGTGCCGCCTTCTGGAAACAAGCATCGGGGCGCCCCAGCAAGTGCGGTCGCGGAGGTCGTACGTGCTGCTCGTCTGAGCTCTCCGCCCGGGCCATTCCCGTGGAGTGGGATGTCACCGAACTGCTTCCGAGACAGCACGAGGGCTGCAGGTTCGGACGGCGTCGGCCGCACCGGTCGCGCGACTCGAGGTCGCCGCGAGGAGAAGCCAAGCGGCTGGCGGTGTCGGCCTCGGCTCTGCTGCATTGTGCTTGACGCCCCGAGGTGCAGGAGACCTCATGAGACTGCGGAAGTTGCTGGTCACCTGTCTCGTCCTCTTCGCTGCCTGTGGCGACGACGACGTGGTGTCGCCTCCTCCAGAGCCGCCGGACAGTCCACAGGCCCTCATCCAAGCGCTCGATCGTATCGAACCCGGAATGCCGATCTCTTCGAGGAACTTCTCGCAAACGATGCGGACAGCGGCGCAGGGTACCGCTTCATCCTGAACGAGGCCACTCCGGATGGCGAGAGGCAGTGGGGTTACGAAGAAGAGGTGAGAATCCACCGACGGATGTTTGGGCCCGGGAATGCTTCCCCCGGGGATCTTCCCGTCGACCCTGATCTCTGGCTCCAGTCGATCGACATCAGCTTGTCGACCCCTGGCGGTTTCGAGGAGAGGTCCGACCTCTACCAGGATCAGGGCGGTGCGCTCAGTCGGGAACGCTGGCTCGCGAAGGGCTCCCGGTACGCCACCAGCGTCTTCTTCCAGACCAAGGGCAACATCGACTACCGCGTCGAGAGCGAAACGAACTTCGTGGTGATCGAGGACCTCACGAAGGAAGTGGGGGACAGCGACAAGTTCCTGCTCCTGATCTGGGAGGACTTGTGCGGATACGGGCCAATGCTTGAGTCGCTCGCAGAAGGGACCTGTTGGGGCGGGGTCAAGTCTCTCTACAGGTAGTCCGATGTCATTGCAGGTCGAGCTCGTGGTCGTGCGATCGAGACTGCTTCAGACGAAGTTCCTGAAGGTGCAGGCTGTGCCGCTGCCACCGGAACTCCTTGGCGAGATCCGGATGCGCGTTGGGCGGCTCGCCCCGTTCTCCGTGAAGGCGCCGGGCTCGTTTGCGAACGCTGTGGGGCCGCTCAGCGATGGCCTGATGCGGCGAGAAGCGGATGTTTGGGCTGACGTTGGCGGGGAAAACAGTGGCAGGCGGCCTCTTGTGGGCTTGGCGGCTGATCGGGCCATCGTGTAACTTCTTGTGGGCTATCGCGTTCCTCAGGCGCGGCTGTAGCTCGGGTGGATAAGGCAGCGGACTTTTGATTCCGCTATCGGGACGCAGCGTAGTCAGGTTCGTCGCCAGGTGGACAGCTCCGCCAAGTGGAGCTCGAGGTTTCCTCGTGTTCACAACACGACATGGGCGGCCATCCGGCTGCTCTTACCCTCCGTGTTCGGCCGAGAATAGCCAGCGTTGGTCATTGGTCACTTGAAACACTTGAAACACAGATTCTCCAAGGAGATTGGCGCTCGTTCGCTTTTCTTGACCGCACGCCCCCATGGTTGACACCAGGCCAGAATCAACGGTGCAGGAGCAGAAGGCGGCGCGACAGCGTGGACGCCCCTGTGTTGAGGTGCATGAAATAGACACCGCGACCGAGGGGAGTGCCGCGTGCGTCGACCGGGTCCCAGCGCAGAGTCGTGACGCAACGCCCGCAAGCTTCGCGGGCATGCGAGCGAACGAGCCGGCCGCGCACGTCGAACAGCGTCAAGTGTGTCCGATGTGCCGTGGATGGGCTGATGTATCGAATGTCGATCTCGCCAGACGGAGCCTGGTAGACGAATAGTCCCGCTCGAAGACTCGCCGCGCCTTCCAAGCGAGGCGCCATGCCGGTCCACACCACAATGCGCTCCCCCACCGACACCAGCGCGACGATCCGGTACCAGTAGTCCTGCTCCACTCGGACGTCGTCATCGTAAACGGACATGTGAGCCCTGGAAATCAACGGCCTGGATGTAATGGACACGTATGGTCCGCGGAGGGCTGGCGCCCGCATCACTTCAAACCCGAGCAACTCGCCTCCGTCTTCCACGCGCCACGCGAGGTGCACGCGACCGTCCTCACGCGCCAGTGTCACATCCTGCACTATCGTCGCTGTCGAGACGTCGGACTCGTTCAGAACGACGACATTACCCATGAGCACGTCGGGTTTGCCATCCGAATTGAAATCGTGGACGAACGCCAACCGCGGGCTCAGGTCCAGCATCGGGAAGCCACCATTGAAGGCGGCTTCAAAGGTCCCACCGCCGCTGGATCGACTGACCCGCAGGAAACCCGGGCTCAGTCCGATGAGGTCCATGTAAGAGTCGAGATCCACATCGGCAATCCGGAACATGGGATCCATCGGAGTCATCGGGCCGGGAGCGAACTCGGCAGATCCGTCGTTGTACAGTACGTGTGCCGTTCCTGCCCACCTCGCGACCAGGTCGGGGATGCCGTCGCGATTCATATCGGCAACTTCGAGATCCGCCGTGCCTGCGGTGTCCAGAATGCGCCGACGCGAGAACGTTCCATCGCCATTTGCCAACGCCACCTCCACGCCATCGGAAAGAGCGAGGGCCAGATCCTGCCTCGAGTCACCGTCGAAGTCGGCGACGACGATCTCATCCGAGCCGCCAAGGTCGAGAAACAGCGGATCGCCGAAGGGGTTCATCACCGTGTTGCGAAACAGCACGTAGAAATCCAACCAACCATCGGTGAGGATGTCTGGCCGTCCGTCACCGTCGAAGTCTGCAGCAACGACGAGTCCGGGACGCAGCTGATCGGAGATCAGTTGCGCGCCCGAGTAGGGCGGTAGGCTACCTCGATGGCTATACACTTCGACGCGATCCCGCGAAATCGTGACGACATCTTCCAGTGCGTCCTGGTTGAAGTCCGCGACCGCCGCACCGAGCAATTCGGCGCGCGGATACGCCGCAAAGTGTGCATTCGCTGTATCGCTGGATTCCCAGGTGGCCCCGAGCGTGGGGGCGGTGTGCCTCGGAGAAGGAACGCCCGCGCCAACGGGGGCACCGGGCTTGTGCGTCAACTCATCGGCTACGACGACATCACTCACCGCGGGTTTGCCACCGTTATCCCAGATCACTTCGTCGTCGCCATCTCGATCGATGTCGGCGATCGCGAGCGCTTCGCCACCGAGAAACGCTGGCCTGGGCGCGCTGAAGACGCCAGAGCCGCGCCCGGCAAGCACGTAGTGTAGGTACGGCCGCGGCGCTGTCACGACGTCGACCAGACCATCTTGGTCTTGGTCCTCGGCTCGCAGCACGTTGCCTACGTACAGCGGCCCCGCAACGATCTCGCCGTCACCTCGGTTTGCGACGGCGCGAAACTCGTCACCAGCCCGCAGCAAGATGTCGATCCAGCCATCATTCTCGAAGTCCGTAAACAGGGGCGCACCACCGACGGCAAGCTTCAGGACGTCGAAGAGCCGAGGCCCCTTGTGCAAGACCAGTTGAATCGACACCCCCGAGAAGAGACCATAGTCCAAACGCCCATCACCGTCGAAGTCGAGACGTGTGACGGGGCCCGTCACGCTGCCCAAGAACGTGCGCCGCTCGAAAGAGCCATTGCCCTCGCTGAACAACATGTGCAAGCCCGCACCAGTTGAAGTCAGAACGTCCGGGTACCCGTCGGAATCGACATCTCCCACCTCGAGCGTACCGTCAGTGCCCATGGATCCAAACATCTGCCCGGCGAACTCGCCGCTGCCGTCATTGACGAGCATGGTGCACGAGGTCGCGTCACAAACGACGAAGTCCGGCGCGCCGCTGCCGTCGAAATCGGCCGTCCGAGCCATACCGTCGGCGCTGACCTCTCGTGTGGTCTGCGTGAAGTTCCCGGCGCCGTCGTTGCGCAGCACGGTGAGTGTCGAGGCATTGCCCAGGACGAGATCGACCTTCTCATCGCCGTCGACATCGACCGCGTGGGCCCACGACGCCTCCTCGGTCGCCGGGAGGCTTTTCGGGAAACCGAAGACAGCTTCCGCGATGCCCGGCAAATACATGTGTTGCGTGGGCAAGATCAAGTCCGGCACGCCGTCGCCGCTCAGATCACCGACCGCGACCGGACCGTACGATGTGGAGCTCCCCGGTGGGTACGCCACGGGCTCCTCGAACGTACCATCGCCATTGTTCTTGATGGCGTACACGAGGCCATGGCGCTCGAATTCGCACCCACTATCGTCGACGGTAGAAATGATGAGGTCCAGGTGTCCGTCTGTTCCGAGATCGACCACTTGAATGTCATCCAGCAAGTACAGCGTTCGCAGGAGGTGCCCGGTTGGAAAACCGCCTTCGCCGTCATTGACCATCAATACGAACGGCCCCCAGAAACAGCCCCCGGTCACGCGTCGAATGTCGAACAGGACTTCCGGCTTCCCGTCGCCCGTGAGGTCGCGCATCAATACGATGTCACTGACAAAACCGCCGCCCGGATCCAGATACGGTGTCGGGTACACCTCGGTACGAAAACGTCCTTGCCCTTCGGCGATGTGTGCCACGAGTCGCATTCGGTTTTCGTAGTTCTCTTCGACCACATCCATGCCGATATGGTCCAGAAGACCATCGCCGTTCAGATCGACTTGTTGCCCGCCAACGGGCACTGAGCTCACGAATGCGCCTGTAGCTGTGCCGAAACGTACCTCCGCGGACGCCAATGATGGAACACCGGCCAACGCGACCGCAGCCGCCATCGACACGCATCGGGCGAAGGGTCTGCCGAACATATCGGCTGGGTTACGAATGGACCCCATACAGTCCCCAACGCGTTGACCAAATCGAGCACCGATGCTCAGAATCTGAGACTCCAAGACGGTTCGCAGTGAACATCCGGACTCCGATCGTCCACCTTTTCGAAACCGAGAACAAGGCCGGATCTCAGAACCTCGCAAACCCTTTGAAATCTTGCGGATATGCAAAGCGCCTGGCCTCCTTCGTGAGCCGGGGCTCGTCAACCGCTGGGGCGTGTCATCCGCACCCCAGGTCAGCTGGCTCCCCGCACGGTGATCTCGGAGTGGGCAAGGTCGTGTCCTTCCACTGGAGAGCCAGGTTCTCGCCCCGCCTCCTCCCAGTGGTCACCTCAAGCAGCACTGGCATGCGCAGGCGTGTACCCCGAGCTGCCTCGAGCAACCTGGCGGTCTCGTTCTCATCCAGGGCGATGATGTTCTTCCGTTCCCTGCGGGGTGAGCAGTCTCGATCATGCGACCACGAGCTTGAGACGAGCTTGACTTGCAATTGCATCGGGCTACCTGTAGAGACGCTTGAGCCCGCTCCGCATCGATTGTGAGAAGGCTCTGGAAGAGGTTGATGTCTCGTGTCCGATAGGCACGCTCGAGCCTCTCGATCACCATCCTCGTGGAACGTCATACGAGTGGGATTGCAGCCACATTCGACCATTCAGACCAGCTGGGCACCTTATTCGACCTGGAGCAACATCAAGGCGCTCTTCCATGATTCGCGGCTCGATTCGGACCGGGAGGTGGATATCATGCGAAGCACCGATCTTGGCTGGACATTCATGGGCAACGTGCTCGGCAGTGCCTGGGGTGGAGGGGAGATCGAGACAGGACTGGCTGGGGACTCCGGTCCTGCCCGGTGGTCCGGTTCCAGCAAGCTCCGATCGCGCACGCCGCTACCGAAAAGGCAGGAGCAGGAGGCCCTGGATGACGAATCCAATGACGCAGACACCGACGGCCCGCAGCGTGCTCGTGTAGTCGAGAGCCTGTCGGACGGCGATGATCATGGCGGCCAGCATCCAGACACCCGCGACGAAGAACACGACGGACGTGAGGCCGGGAATCACACCGAACACCCGGATGATGCCCGGAGAGCTCGAGAAACCGATCGTCCGCAGCAACTCACCCACGTCGGACCGGGTCTGGGGCTCGGGGAGGAGCTTCGTGCCGATCAGCCACGTCAGCGCCGCCCAGATGAACCAAGCGATCAGGGCCGCGACGGCGGCCGCGAGGAACCCCGACAACCCCAGCCGGCTTCCCAGGCCGCCGGCGATGCTCGAGAGGACAACGACCCCCATGGCCTGAGAGAGGGCCCCCCGATCGGCTTCGACTTCCTCATACAAGCGACTGTCCAGCTTCGCCGCTCGAACCATCCGATCGATCATGCCGTCCACGGTCACTTCCTTCCGATGTACCCGACCCTCGACCCACCGCGGAGCTGCCGGCCAGCCGCGCTGCCGACCAGCGCGCTCCCGGCCAACCCGAGGTGTCGAGCGCCACCACGCAGGCGAACGCCCCCCTACGGGCGACCCAGTCTAGATCGTCGGGTCGCCGATTTGGAAGGCCTTGTTCGCTTCGGCCTGCGCCGGGTTCGCGCCGCCGGGTGCGATCCGCGGCGCTGCACTCGCTTTCCACCTCATCGCAGGACGATGACCTTCTTCTGCAATGTGAGCGTGCCGTCTAGCGGGCCGGCGCGCACCTGCACGAGATAGACCCCCGCTGCCACCTCGGTGCCGTGAGCGTTTCGCAGGTCCCAATCGACGCTTGTCGCGACATCCAAAGCGAGTGGCCCGAACTGGCGGACTCGCCTTCCGGTGACGTCGTAGAGCGTGATGCGACCTTCGTCTGGATTCGGCACCGAGACGGTGATCCGGATTCGACCCGGGCCGGGGGCGACTGCCAGCGTGGGACCGCCGCGATCCGGGAGGGCGCCGGCGGCCGGGTCGATGTGGAACTCCTGGACCGGGCTCGTCGCGATCGCCCCGCATTCGGATGCACCCCGGACCCACCACCGGTACGTCGAGCCGCCCGCGCCATCCACGTTCACCCAGACCGCGGTTCCCGCGATGTCGAGGCTGTCTGCCCGGCCATCCGGCTCCTCCCAGAACACCATGTAGCGGACACGCATGCCCGACCTGTGGGGACGAGCCGGACGCCAATGGAGCATGACGGTCGTGCCCGGCACCGATGAGCCGTGCGCGGGCGCAGCGGGCTCCGGGTTTCCGAGTGCGCATCCGAGGCGATCCAGGACGTTCCGGGTCACCATCCGCGCAACCGGATCCGCGCGTCCCACGGACCGGCCGTCGTACGAGGGCATGAGGCCTCGAGCGTAGTCGACGGTTCCGCCGGCAAACACCTTCCCACCGCGACCATCCGGGAAGCCGTACTCGGGAGTTCGTTCGTAGTAGATCATCTCGGCGGGACGGAGGACGCCGCCATTGTTGTGGTCGGGAAGCTCGGTGCGGGCAATCACGTCGAGTCCCGCAGGGCTGTCGTCGGTTCGCGAGTCGACCTCGAAGCCGACCATGGGGTATCCGAAAGCGGATCCGGAGTCGACCGGGACGCCCTGGAACGCCCAATGATCCGGGTCGACGACATGGTAGCTGCCTTCCGGGATCCCCCAGCTGCCGTTGTAGTAGACGCCCATCAAGCGAGCCGGAGGACGCAGAACGGGCCAGGAGTGCCAGTTGACGGTGACACGGGGATCGTCCGTGCCCGTGAGAGGATCCAGCCACCGCGACTTGTAGCAAACCATGGTGTGCTCATCGTCCTCGAAACGAACCTGCCACCACATCGAGTTCGCAGAGAAGAAAGCCAGGCTGCCGCCGGTGTCCAGAAAGCGTTCGAGCTCGTCGTACATTTCCTTGCTGTAGTACTCGTCGTGTCCGACGCTCACGAACACGCGGTAGGAGTCGAGGAGCCCCGGTTCACGGTGGAGGTCCGTGCCAGTGCAGACTTCGTAGGCGTAGCACTGCGACTCGAGAAAGGCAAGGAAGGGGGCGGCCCAGAAAAAGAACTGGCCGGCATCTCGGCCTGTGCAGTCGGCATGGGGACGATGGAAGGAGACACGATGCGCGCGTCCCTCCAACCCGGGGGCGTAGGCGCCGTACAGGTTCTTGCCGCCGTATCGGTTGTACGCCTGCCAGGTGTTGGTCGACAGCTGGACCAGGATGGAGCCGCGACTGCCCGGGACCTCCTCCCGCACCACGAACGGGACGCAGGACGAACGGGTTCCGGAGTCCATCTGCGCGAGGTACGCACCGGACTCCCAGGTGGGCGGCACCGCAATGCGGTTGGTGACCGGCCACGCACAGCCTTCCCACGCGCTGGCGGGGACCGCGAAATCCTGCCCGACGAACTCGCCCAGGTCGGCGACCGTTCGCAGCCGCTCCCCCTGGCGCAGCACCCGGAGCCGGTATGTCGCCAGCTCGCACCGGATGTGAAGCTCCAGTGTGTCACCCTGGACCACGCTGATCTCGGTGGCGTAACCCTCGAGTTGCGCCGCGCTCGCGCGGTTCGGCACCGACACGACCGTCGTGAAGGCGCAGGACAGCAGACCGAGGAAAACGTGACGGCGCATCCGCGGCTCCGCTCGGCCCGGGGGGAGGCTCGAGGCTCATGATCGTCCGGCAGGCTACAACGGTGCTCGCCCCGGTTCCAGCTGTCTTTGTGGGTCGGCAGCGGGTGCGTGTGTCAGTCCTGGGCATCGCGGTCGGGGCCCTCCTCGCCGAGCCGTTGCTGACTCTGGAGCGCCTGCAGGCGCCGGCGCAGCAGCTGAACGAGCTGCGGGTTGGCACGGCCTTCGGCCAGCGCCACCGCCTGTCGGGCGGTCGTCTCGGCTTCGGAGAGACGTCCGGCGGCTGCGTAGCTCAGGCTCAGCGTGCTCAAGCTCGCAGCGTCCTTGTGGTCGGTGAGCCGGGCGAGCTTCTCGGCCAGCCGGATGGCCTCGGGGACGTCGCGCAGCGTCGTGTCGGGGTGGGATGCCAGGATGTACGCAAGACTGCTCAGCGCCGTCTGGGTGTCCGGCTTGAGCGTGAGGATGTCCCGAAAGGCCTCGATCGCCTGGTGCGTCCGGCCGCGCGCCAAGAAGCTGTTGGCCAAGGCGACGCCCTGGTCGACGAAGTCCTGGATCACGGTGTCGTCCGGGTTCAGGGCGGCCACCTTGCTGAGCTCGGCGCGTGCCTCGACGAGCCGGCCCTGGGCCAGGAGCAGCCTGGCTTCCACGGCGTGCCGCCGCGCCTCCATGAAGCGCCGGGTCGTCTCCTCGAGCTCGCCTGGAACGCCTGCGTCCTGCTCGGCGCCGGCCAGGAAGGACAGGTCGACCTCGCGGTGCAGCTCGATCGCCAGCTCCAGCGCTTCCCCGCTGGCTTTTCGGGCCAGAACGGGCAGCCTCGAGAACTCGAGACGGGCGTTGTCGTCCGTGTGGATCGGACCGCCCTCCGAGAAGCGCAGCGCGGCCGCGGCGCTCATCACCAGATGGCTCAGGAACTCCGGGGGGCTGTGGATCCCGATGCGCCCGAGGTCGGCGGCGATGGCGCCGGCGCCCATCCGCTGGGCGAGAAGACGATGGTCGACACTCAGCCCTTCCTTGGAACCGACCATCAGGAAGTTGCCCGCGCTCGGGCTCCAGATCGTCACGTCGGGGAACACCAAGCGTAACGCGGCAAGCACGCTGCGGAAGGAAACCTCGTCGCTTTCATACGCTTCGAGCCAGATGCACGCGAGGCCACGCGGCGTCAGCCGTGCGTTGCACAGCTCGAAGAACTCGCGCGTGAACAGGTCGCCGGCACCCGCGATCCACGGGTTGGATGGCCCCGAAATGATGACGTCGTAGTGCTGCTCCGTCATCGACAGGTGATTGCGGCCGTCGGCCATGAGCACCCGGACGCGGGGATCGTCCAGGATGTCGCCGTTCCAGCCGCCGAAGTCGCGACACACCTCGGTCATGGACGCTGAGCTCTCGGTACAGTCCAGCCTCTCGAGGGGATGCCGCCCCGCGGCGGCGAGCGTGATCCCGCTCGACAGGCCGATCACCAACGCACTCCTCGGATGCGGGTGCAGGAGCAGCGGTGTGTGCGCGAGCATCTCCTGGGTGATGAGGTCGCTTCTGGACGACGAGGCGTCCGGCCAGCCGTCGATGTACAGCGTGCGCTCACCGGTGGGTTGCTGCTTGACGGTCAGTGTCGTGCCGGGGCCGTCGTCGTGCCGGATCACGGCGGCCTTGCTCGCTTCCAGCTGCAGCGCGGCCGTGGAGCGCGCGACGGTCACGTCCAGCGTGCGCGCCTTCACGAACGGACCGAAGCTCGTGCGTTGGGGGTCCCAGCTCGGCGTCAGGCCGATGGCGATGGCGGCGACCACGAGGGCGCCGATCGCCACGAATGCCCGGCGCGCCGGCTGCAGACTCCGACTCAGCGCCGTGAACGCGCAGCCGAGGGCCAGGCTGACGCCGGCCGCGGCGACCAGCGTCTTCTGGAGGCCGAGCCCCGGGATCAGCAGGAAGCCGCCGATGAGCACACCCACGGTGGCGCCCAGGATGTGGCTCGAGTACACGCTCCCGACCGCCCGGCAGGCCGCCGCGGAGCGCCGTGCGTAGAGCCTGCTGGCCAGCGGGAAACCGCCACCCATCAAAGCCGCCGGCACCAGCACGAGGAGCAGCACGATTCCAAGCTGCGCCAGCTGAAGCCCCCAGAACGAGCCGCCCAGGCGCGAGATCGTGCTGGTGACGAAGAACGGCAGCTGTGCGTAGAGGGGAACCGCAAGCAAAATCGCGAACCCGATCCCCAGCTGGGCCACGGCCAGAGACCGCATGGGATCTCGAAGCCGGTCGACGAACCGCGAGTACGTGGCGCTGCCCGCGGCCAGGGCCAGGAAGAACGCGGTCAGCGTGACACCGAGCGTGTACACCGAGGGCCCGAAGAGAAGCGTGAATGCACGGGTCCACACGAGCACGGACACCGAAGCGGCGAGGCCGGAGAGCGCGTAGCCGCACAGCACGGTCAGGCGTGCCCCGGGGCCGTAGAGGATGTCCAGTGCCGCCCGGGGCTCCTCCCCCCTGCGCCGCTCGCGCTGCCTCTTCACGTCGTGCTCGTCGCGGGCCGGGCGTGCGGCGGCTTCAAGCGGCGGCCACCAGTCGCGCGCGTGGCGATGCAACCACAGGACCGCAGCGGCGATCAGGAAGTCGAGCAGGCACGCCGCGAGGATCGTCTTGCGCAGGCCGAGGCCCGGGATCAGCAGGAAGCCGGCTGCGCCCACACCCAGGACGGCCCCGAACGTGTGGGTGGCATGCAGTCTCCCGGCCGCCGAGCCGGTACGTTCCGGAACGCGAACGAAGAAGCGGATGAGAACGGGCAGGGTCGCGCCCAGGAGCGTCGCCGGCAGGACGAGCAGGATGCCGCCGTAGAGGAAGCCAACGAGGCCGAGCCCCATGAACGAGGCGTGGGTGTCCGGGAACGCAGACCGGTAGAGCGGCTGTGTCGCCGCGATCAGCCACGGCAGGACGAGACCGTAGAGACCGATCGACACCTGGAGGAATGCGAACACGCGTAACGGATCGCCACGGCGCTCGATCAGCCGTCCACCGAGCCAGCTTCCGAGCGCGAGCCCGCCCATGAACGCGCACACCACCGAGGTCCGAGCGGGCGCGGTGTTGCCCAGGACGAGGCGCAGGAGTCGCATCCAGGTGATCTCGTGCACGAGAGCCCACATCCCGGACACGAGGAGGGCACACAGGACTCCGATGCCGATCAGCTCTGCCGTGCGGGCGCGCTTCTGGCGAGCCAGAGCGGTCCTTCCCATCGTGAAGCTTCCTTTCGGCGGGCACGCATGCTCATGAATCGCAGGAGAGTGGAAGAACCCGGACGGGAAGCGATCATAGGCTCACGAAGAGAACGAAACAAGCCGTGGCTCGTGTGCAGGCGCTGTTCTGCGACGCTGCGGGCGCGATTCGAGCATCGTTTCGATGCGGCCGGGGCGGGAGTTCCGGGGAGCGGGCGATGCGCTGGGACGCCGGAGCGCAGGGGGAAGAGAAAGCGGGCCGGTGGGTGCGTCGTCCACCGGCCCGCGTGTGGGCTTCCGTGCCGGGTCAGGGAGCGACCTCGCCGCCCCCGCCATGCTGAAGCTGGGTGTCGGTCGGCGGCTCGGGGTCGCCGATCGCGCCGGACCCACCGCCACCATGCTCGGTGGCAGGAGCCAGCTCTTCGTTGTGGCGACGACTGCCGCGGTTCCCGCGACGCCGCTGCGGCTCGGGCCTGATGGCGCCGGAGCCACCGCCACCTTCGTCGGGAGTGAATTCGTCGCCCATGGGCACGAACTCTTGCGGGAATCGCAATCCACCGCGCTCGGCCGTTTGAGTCTGATCGTCGACCACCGGATCCGTGATGCTGTTGCAGGCCGCGATCGCCAGAAGGGCCGCCAGTGCCAGTGCCGTCTTGATCGTGCGGAACATCTCTTTTCGCCTCCTGTGGGTCCGTGGGGTTTCTCTGGAGAACCTCGCGGGCCTTTGAAAAAGTGTTTCTGATCCGTCTCCTTCGCACGGCATGTTCCAAGTCCAGGGACAGACGAGGTCACCCCGTCAATCCATTGTGAAAGCGTCAATTAACTCGTGGTCTCGCACGTGGCTCGGGGACCTGTCAGGCCGATACCCGCAAGCTTTGCGCGGTGGGCCCGCGCAGGAATCGGTGAACGCTGCAAGTTCTACGTAGCCACAGCGGTCTGCTCGGGCGTCCTCGTTGCGGCCGTGTTCACTGGTGCGACATGAACACCCACAGGCGAGCGCCCGGCGGTTTGACGCTTCCCCAGGGGCTCCCTAACATGACTTCAGGCTTGTCGGCCCAGGTCTCGCCTCGTGTGCGGAGGCGTCGGATGAACCGCGCGGCGGTGTTCGGATCCGCGGTGGTGTCCGCAACGGCGGCACTGGCCTGCGCGCCCACGGGCGCCGTAGCGTTCTGGGACGTGGATGGGGTCCCCGTCAGCCTGGCCACGAACGATCAGAACAACCCCAGGATCGTCTCGGACGGCGCCGCTGGCGCCATCGTGGTGTGGGAGGACGAGCGCGCCGGCTCCCTCGACATCTACGCGCAGCGCATCACGCCAGCCGGAGTCGTGGCCACCGGATGGCCGGCTGACGGGGTCGCCCTCTGCAGCGCCGCGGGCAACCAGCGCAACCCGCGCCTCGTCTCGGACGGCGTGGGTGGGGCCATCGTCGTCTGGGAGGACTTCCGCTCGGGTCCGTCCGACATCTACGCGCAGCGCGTCGCGGGCACGGGCACGGTTCCTCCCGGGTGGCCGCGGGACGGCCTCCCACTGTGCACGGCAACCGGGCACCAGCTCGAGCCGGCGATCGCGCCGGACGGCGGCGGCGGTGGAATCGTCGTCTGGGCCGACCATCGCGACGGATTCGGTGACATCTACGGGCAGCGTGTGACGCCGGCGGGCGAGATGGCCGCGGGATGGCAGACCGATGGCGTCGCCATCTGTGCGGTCGAGAACATGCAGAGGCGGCCGGTCGTGGTGGCCGATGGCGACGGCGGTGCCGTGGTCGCCTGGCAGGACACGCGCAACGACGTCGCATTCGACATCTACGCCCAGCGGATCACCGCAGACGGAAGCATCGCGCCCGGCTGGTGGGGTCCAGGTGGAGTCGAGCTGTGCACGGCTCCCGGGGACCAGCACGACGCCGACATCGCCACGGACGGTGCCGGTGGGGCCATCGTGACCTGGCACGATCTGCGTGGCTCGTCCTATGACATCTACGCGCAGCATGTCGACAGCACCGGCGGGATCGACTTCGGCTGGCCCTCCAACGGGTTGCCGGTCTGCACGCGGCCCGGAAGCCAGCTGAATCCCGTGATCGTCGCCGACGATCGTGGAGGCGTCGTCGTCACCTGGGTGGACTTCCGCTCCGGAACGCACTTCGACATCTATGCGCAACATCTGACGGGAGAGGGCAGGTTCGCTGCCGGCTGGCCGTTCCTGGGCAAGCCGATCTGCACGGCTGCCGGAGACCAGCGCTTCCCGGCGATTGCCACGGACGGCGCGGGCGGCGCCATCATCGCCTGGTACGACGCGCGTGCCGGCATGGACACCGACATCTACGCCCAGCGCGTCACCGCAGCCGGCCTCCTCGGCGCCTGCTGGCACACGCACGGCTTCTCGCTCTGTACCGCATCCGATCGCCAGCTGCGTCCCGCGCTGGTCGCGGACCGTGCCGGAGGCGTCATCGTGACCTGGGAGGATCACCGCGGCGGCACCTCGTCGGACATCTATGCGCAGAGCGTCTCCATCGTGGAGGCCCCGGGCGAGGAATGGCCGGTGAACGGGGCGGCCTTGAGCATGGCTCCTGGCGATCAGCTTCCGAGATCG
>JBHHXQ010000024.1:0-15156 GCA_046757105.1 Candidatus Krumholzibacteriia bacterium | reverse complement strand
ACCATACGGCGGTGGATCGACGATGGTGCCGTCTGGGGCGCCGACCTGGCCGAGACGGAGACCGAGCAGCTCGCGTCACGGGAGATCGACTTCGGCCGGGAGGTGCGTCCGATCCTCGCGTCGGGGCGCGGCGAGAAGCCGGCCTGTAGAGCGGCCGTCTGCGATTGCTTGGTGACCGGGTCGGCTCTTCCACCCGTCGCAGTCGATTGAAACGCTGACCTGCGGTTCGGGGTGAATGCGCCCGCGCGGCGTGCTAGACTCCCGGCGGAGGGTCGGCAAGTCGGAGCCACAGGCTCGCCCGCTCTCACACAGCAATCCAGCCTGGACTCCTGTGAGCTTGCGACCGGTGCGTTTGCACGAGGGGGGAACTCGCATGTCTCACGAACCTCGCCGGACCCTTCCGGGTCTGGCCTTCCAGAAGCAATGCATCCGATTCGCCGCTTGGCTGTTTCTCCTGGCACCCGTGACGGCAGGTGCGGCCGGCGATACACAGCCCCGGGGGAACTCGTCGGCGCGGCTGCAGCAGGCGGTGCGATTCGATGCGCCCCGCAACGCAGCAGCCGAAATGGGAAACGCACCACGCGTGGCCGAGGACGGGCTTCCGCAACCACCCGCGGTTCGTGCGGACGGAACCTGGACGGCGATCTTCGACGATCCATCGCCCCCGGCGTCCGCCGTGGTCATCTGGGCATCCGTTCTCTACGACGGCCAGCTCGTCGTTGCCGGTGAGTTCGTCGAAGTCCAGGGAGCACCGGGCAATCACATCGCACGTTGGGACGGAAACGCCTGGCAGCCGTTCGGGATCGGCACGAGCAACTTGATCTACACCCTGGGCGTCTACAGGGGTGAGCTGATCGCCGGCGGAAAGTTCATGAGAGCCGGTGGTGTCGCGGTATCCCACATCGCACGCTGGAACGGTTTCGCGTGGGCCCCCCTGGGGTCGGGGGTGGACGGCGAAGTGCGCGCCTTGGCGGTGCACGACGGCGATCTGATCGTGGGCGGGGATTTCAACGTCGCCGGCGGCGACACCGCCCGGAAGATCGCGCGCTGGAACGGTTCGTCGTGGAGTCCCATGGGAGAAGGCTTCTCCGGCGGACCCCAGAACTTCGGCGTCCGGGCCCTGGCCGTCCACGACGGCACCGTCGTCGCGGGCGGCTGGTTCACGAGTCCGGTGGGTTACCTCGCGCAATGGGACGGATCCGCATGGGTCCCGCTGGGATCCTTCCCCGCCGACAGGGTCGTCTACACGCTCTTCTCGTCTTTCCAGGGTGATCTCTACGCTGGAGCGGCGACCTTGAGCGGTGCGAACTGGGGAGACCTCGCTCTCCGATGGAACGGGCTGGCCTGGATTCCGCTGGGCTCGGCGGCGGTGCAACCGATCCAGGGGATCCGATCCATGACGACGTACGGTGGAGAGCTCGTCGTCGGGGGCGCGTTCCCCGCCGCGGACGGAACGCCCGCCAGCAACATCGCGACCTGGGACCTGGTGGGCTGGGACTCACTGGGGTCCGGAACGAACGACCATGTCCTCTCGCTGATCGCTCTCGGAGACAGCCTCGTCGTCGGCGGCCAGTTCACGATCGCCGGGGGGGACAGCGCGCCGGGCCTGGCCATCTGGGACGGAGCGTCCTGGCAGGGGTGGGAATTCGGCCGGTTCATCGCCGGGAATGGCATCAACGGGAGCGCGTACGCACTCGCCGCGCACGCGGGTGACGTCTATGTCGGCGGTGACTTCACGACCGCCGGATCGCTCCCCGTGGAGCACATCGCGCGCTGGGACGGCAGCCAATGGCATGCGCTCGGCGCCGGCGTGAACGACCGCGTTCTGGCGCTGGCCTCCTGGAACGGCAATATGATCACTGCCGGGAGGTTCACCGAGGCGGGAGGCGCTGCCGCGAACCGGATCGCGCGCTGGGACGGCTCCAGCTGGCATCCCATGGGAGACGGTTTCGATGACGACGTGTATGCCTTGGCGGTCTCGGGAAGCGATCTCTTCGCCGCAGGTCGGTTCATCATCTCGGGTGTCATGGTGACGAGCCGCGTCGCACGTTGGGCCGGTGATTCCTGGAGCAATCTCGGCACCGGCCTGATGGGGGAGGTGGACGCCCTCACGTCCTTCGAGGGCGATCTGATCGCCGGGGGTGATTTCCTGTTCACCGGAGGAGGCGTGCCCGCCGCACGTGTGGCGCGCTGGAACGGGACTGCCTGGTCGGCCCTGGATGCGGGGTTCGCGAGCCGGGTGCACGCGCTCGCGGTCGTCGGAGGCAGCCTCTATGCAGGCGGCGATTTCACCTCGCCTCCCAACCACGTCGCGCGCTGGAACGGCTCCTCGTGGCTACCGCTGGGCCTGGGCGTCACCGGAGGCACCGACCCGACGGTGTACGCTCTCTCGGACCTTGGAGGCGCTCTGGTCGTGGCCGGTCGATTCACCCTGGCTCGCGACGTCGGCGTGGCGCTCGAGACCTACCACATCGCCCAGTGGGACGGGTCGGCGTGGAGCTCCTTCGACACCGGGTCCGACGGCACGGTTCGGACCGTCTTGGCTCTGGACAGCCTGATGTACGTGGGCGGTAGCTTCACGAAGCTGGGCGACAAACCCTCGTGGAACATCGGCCTGTGGGTGTCCGGCGCTCCCGCGACCGACGTGAGCGAGCGCCACGCACCTCCTCCGAACGGCATCCTCGAGCAGAACTTCCCGAACCCCTTCAATCCCCGCACCTCGATCCGCTACTGGCTCGGGAGCGAGGGCGAGGTGCTGTTGCGCGTCTTCGACGTACGCGGCCGCCTCGTACGCACGCTCGTCGACGAAAGGAGAAAGGCCGGCCTCAACGAGGTGCGATGGAGCGGACGGGACGACGCCGGCCATCTCGTCGTGTCGGGGACCTACATCTGCCGGATCGACGTCCGCGGACGCAGCGAGGCCCGGAAGATTGTGCTGGTCCGATGAGCGCATTCGACGGTCACCGGTCCTGTCGGGCCGGAGGAGTTCTCCAAGCACTTGCGCTCGCGCCGGGAAGTCGCTTTCTTCCCCCTGGGCGGGGCAGGCACCCGCGCTTCGACTCCTGCCGGACCACACCGCAGTGCATCGTGCCGAGGCCGGGACGTCGGTGGGCCGCATGACGCGAACCGACCTCAACACGCCATTCTTCGCTCCGCCGCTCCCCCGCGAGACGCTGCCGCTGCCCAGCGGCGGCAGCTTCGAGGGGGCGAGGGTCGAGTGGCAGACCTGCCCCTTCAGCTACGTGCTGGAGGCGGGAGCAGTCGACGAGCTCGACAAGGTCGACGGCACACCGGCCGCGCTCGACTTCTCCGTGGGTGGTCCCCCGGTGATGGACAGCGTCTACGTGCCGCCCGTGGTCGTCTTCGTTCCGACCTGCCCGCTGACGATGCCCTTTCTCTGCCCGAGCATCGACCAGGGCGACTTTGGCCCGGACACGCTACTGGTGTTCGGCTCGCACGTGCCCGACGACATCAGCGACGGGTTGCAGACGCCGCTCGGGCTCGGCTGGAACGACTTCGTGTTCCCGTTCAGGGCCTGGGCGCACGACCACCCGCGCGACCGCAACGCCGCGGAGGGACCGGAGTACTACGAGCGCAGAAACGTGGGGCGGATCCGTGCCTGGCGCTACGAGTTCGACTGCACCGAGACCGCCTGCCAGGATCTCGTAGTTCCCGGGGAAGGAACCTGGCGGGCCGAGGTGCCCGCGGCGGGAGATCCTACGAACCAGCAGGTCTTCGACGAGGATCTGACCATCCGGGTCGCACTGGACACCCTGTGTCTCTCTGGGTGCACGGTCGACGACCTCCGGGCCTGGGTGCCGACGAGCCGCTACGGCGCCTACGTGTTCACGATCGAGGGACGCGACACCGACCCGTTCGGGCAGTCCTGCAGTCACCCGAGTGACCTCGGCGACAATGCGAGCTGGTTCACCATCTCCATCTCGGCGCATGGGCACGAGACCGAGAAGGTGAGCCGCGACGTCGTCTGGGTGCAGCTGAGCGACGTGCGTCCGCTGGCCAAGCAGCAGGCCTCCACGGCATTCGCCGCCCCCAGGCGGCTGATGCAGTGAAACCCGCCGGGGTCGATCGATTCAGAAGGTGAAGCTGGAATCGTCTTCCTCGAGAAGCTGCTCGACCGACTCCAGGAGCAGCTCCGTCGGCGTCGTCGGAAGCGTCGCGGTGAACCGGTCGCGGAACGGCTCGAGAACCGCCACCCAGCTGCTGGGGATCGCGCCCTGGAACGGGAAGCGGCCCGATCGGTCGCGTGCCTGCCGAATGGCGTCTGCGACCAGTTCGAGCGCCCGTTCCTCCGCGGGCGTGCGGTCGTCCTTGTCCTGCAGCTCGAGCCGTTGGTTCTTGAGCTGACGCAGCAGGATGCGCCTGAACTCGCCCTGGAGCGCAACGACCTCGTCTTCCAGACCGAGATCCTCCACCGCCTCTTCACCCAACGCCTCGAAAGGATCCCACTCCAGCCAGGAGTAGCACATGAGGCAGAAGAGGTAGGCGTACTCGCCTTCGCCCATCCCGGCATCGAGCAGCTTCTCGCTGCGGATCCCCAGGTACTCCATCCCCTGGCCGGCGATGCCGAGACCGCCCTTCAGCATGTTGAGCCCCTCGACGAGCTTCTCGAAGGCGCCGCGGCGTTCCCAGTCCTCGCTCCTCGTCTTCTTGATGAAGCTCTCGAGTCGCGCCGCGACCTCCGCACGGTCGAAGAGCAAGTGCTCGCGCGCCGACACGAAGAGCTCGATGCGCTCGGGGCGCAGCTGCGCATCCAGCGCCGGGACGTAGTCCTCGCGATCGCCGAAGCGCTCGATGAGGGCTTCCCGTGCCTCGGTGAGGCGCTTCATTTCCGGCAGCTCCTTCCTGACCCAGTTGACCACGAGCACACCGGAAACCACGCCGAGCAGCAACAGGACGCCGGCGGCGACCGCGCAGCCGACGAGCACTTTCTTCACGGTGGATACCCCTTTCCGAGGACGGCCTGCAGGATACGCGTGCCCTCCCGGGCGCGAAAGGGTCCCGGGCTCGCGCCTCATGCCGGGATCGGTACGGCCGGGTCACGGACCCCAGGAGCAGCCGCTCAGGCGCGGCGGGACAGTGCTCCCGATCGGGCTTCCAGGCGGTGGATCGGATGCACCGGCGAGCGGTTCGGCGTCGTCCAGACGATCGAGATGACGACCGAGCTGGGCGACGAGAAGCGCCCGATGCGCCTGCTCGACCTCGTCCCTCGAGCGTCTGTGGCTCAGATCCCGGCGCAGCGACTCGAGCTGCCACTCGAGGCGCGAACGGACATGGGGAGGCGTGCTCGGGCTCGAAGCCAGATCGATCAGAGCATCCACGACGACCTGCTGGACACCTCTCTGGATCTCGGCGTGTCGTGCGCGCCGCGATGCGCCGGCGTCGAAGGCGGCGGCGCCCACCCCCTGCAGCACCTCCTCGAGGCCCGGCAGCCGCGGATCGCGCCGGTGCTGGTCGACGAGACGCGCACAGCGCTCGCGCTGCAGCAGGCGCCGCACCGCCACATCGGCCGCGGTGGCTGCCACGCCCAGCGCATCGAACGCCGGCAGTGTGGAGCTGTGCAGCAGCTCGCGGTTGCGGTCGTAGCCGTAGGGCCGCGGCAGCAGCAGACCCAGAACGCTCTCCGGGAGGTCGAGGACCTCCGGCGACATGCACTCGAGGATCACCGCGAGCGCGCGCCGCTGACGCCGAGCGTCGATCGCCCGCATCCCCGGCTGGCCGTCCCCCCGCACGGCGTAGCGGTAGTCGAGCCCGCCCACGACCTTGGCCGCTGCGTCGAGCTCGTAGCGGTGCATGAAGTAGACGGGGGCCAGAACCTCCTCGAGGAGCGCCAGTGGCCTGCCCGGGGCGATGTTGCGCTCCCCGAAACGTGCGAGCGCGATGCGGCGCACCTCGAGCGTGTGCGCCAGGGCCTCCTCGGCCCTCCTCCCGTTGTCCCACAGGTTCCCGAGCGGTTGCGCCGCACCGCTCGGGCGCGCGTCCGCGTCGCTGACGAAGTGCAGGTCGCGCTGAAGTCCGTCCCGCACGATCTCCTCGAGGGCAGCCTGTTCATCGGCGCCCGGCGCGAACTGCGTGTATGCATAACGGATCGCCAGGACGTCCCAGGCTCCGATCCCGACGGCGTAGGCCTCCGAGAAGTCGAGATCCCCTGCCGGCGTGATCTTCACGAGCGGCGCGGGGTAGTCCATGACCGAGGCGCGACCGTAGGTGCTGGCCGCGAAGTTGTGCGCCACACCCAGCGTGTGGCCGACCTCGTGTGCGGCCAGCTGGCGAATGCGCGCCAGCGCCATCTCGATCGGGTCGTCGGGCCGCCCGCTGCCGGTGTGCTCGGTGCCGGCCAGTCCCTCGAACAGCAACCGGTCCTGGCGCACGCGCAGCGATCCGAGAAGCACGTGCCCCTTGACGAACTCGCCGGTGCGCGGATCGACCACGCCCCAGCCGTACGACCAGCCGCGCGTGGCGCGATGCACCCAGTTGACGACGTTGTAGCGCGCATCCAACGGATGCACCCCCTCGGGAAGCAGCTCGACCCGGAACGCGTCGATGAAGCCGGCCGCCTCGAAGGCCTCCGCCCACCAGCTGGCGCCTTCGACCAAGGCGTTGCGCACCGGCTCCGGAGCGCCGCGATCGACGTAGTAGACGATCGGCTCCTCGACCCGCGAACGCTCCGCGTGCGGATCGACCTTCACGAGCCGGTGGCGCAGGATCCAGCGCTTCTCGAGCGGCTCGTCGAGGGGTGAGGCATAGTCTGCGAACTCCATCGCAGAGCAGCCGATGCGTGGATCGAATCTGCGCGGCTCGTAGCCGGGATCCGGCAGACGCAGGATCGAGTGGTGCAGAACCAGGGAGATCGACTCGGGCGCCGGCGAGGTGGCACGCACCTCGCCCCCCGGCTCGCTGCCGGCGAACGTGAGCAGCGACTCGAACTCCAGATTCTCCGGAAACGCCACACACGCCCCGAGGTCCACCGCGCTGCGTGCGTCATCGAGCGACCAGCTCCCCTGCCCGGAAGCCTCGAGCGCCGCCGCCACGCGGTGCGCGTCCCGCACCAGGAACGAGGTGAAGTCGACGAGCATGCTGCCGTCCGAATCGACCGCGCCCAGCTCACCGGCCCACAGGACCGAGGTGGCGAACGACTGCTCGGCGGCGCGCCTTTCGGCAGGACGTTCCGAGAGCGCGCGGTACCGGGTGTTGAGCTGCTCGACCAGAACCCGTCCGCCCAGCCGGCGCAGCGCGATCACACGCGTCGCGCCGAGCTGGCTGCGGTCGAGACCCACCGGGTTGGATCCGAGACCGGTGACCAGTCCCTCGAAGTAGAGGTAGCGCCCGATCTCGTCGCTGCCTTCGGGTGGCGCCGGAAGACGCAGCCACACCCTGCCGTGCTGCGGATCGAGATGGATGTCGAGAAGCCCCGAGCGCATCTGGAGCCCTGCGGTCTTGTCCGCGATGCCGGGAAGCGGATCCGACGCGCGGGCAGGGGCCGCGAGCCCGAGACAGAAGGGGAGCCACCACGCGGAGCAGATCCACGACGTGACCCGTCTGCGACCGGCGCTCGAACGACGGCCCTGAATCATGACCCCAGCACCTCCTCGTAGACGTCCAGATCACGTTTGCCGAAGCAGACGAAGTGGACGCGTTCCACCGGCGTCGAGCTGTGCAGGCACTCGCGAACGGTCTGCACGGCGATGCGGGCGGCCTGCTCGATCGGGTAGCGATAGGCGCCGGTACTGATGGAAGGAAAGGCGATCGAGGCGATCCGGTTGTGGGCGGCGATCTCGAGCACGTTCACGTAGCAGCTGCGCAGGAGCTCCGGCTCGTTGTGCTCTCCGCCGCGCCAGATCGGGCCGACCGTGTGGATCACGTACTTCGCCGGCAGCCGGTACCCCCGCGTGAGGCGCGCCTCGCCCGTCGGACAGCCGCCGAGCGTGCGGCACTCCGCGAGAAGCTCGGGGCCGGCGGCGCGATGGATCGCGCCGTCGACACCGCCTCCGCCGAGGAGCGTCTGGTTCGCCGCGTTCACGATCGCGTCCACGTTCTGCCGTGTGATGTCGCCCTGAACGGCCTCGATGACAGCCATCTCCGTCCTCCATTCCACGTGCCCGAGCTGCGGGATTCGCGGCCCAGCGTACCATCTCCGCCCGCATCCGGGGCAGCAAGGCGGCGGCACCGGCTTGGGAGGCAGGCGGGGATCGGGTAGGATCATGCGTCCACGGCAGACGCGATGGACCTCGATCGGCTGCGCCGCGCCGATCCGGACGGCTCCGACATCGAGGTCCTCTGGGGGTGATCGTGCAGGGGGACCCGGTGCGCGAACTCGGCAAGCTTCTGCTGATCGTGGGGATCCTGATCGCGGCGCTCGGCTTGGTGCTGGCGATCGGTCCCAAGCTGCCCTTCAGGATCGGGCGCCTGCCCGGCGACATCGTGGTCAAGCGGGAACACTTCACGTTCTACTTCCCGCTCGCCACCTCCGTGCTCCTGAGTGTGCTTCTCACGCTGGTCTTCTGGCTGCTGCGCAGGAAACCCTAATGCCGCGACCGGGCGCGGGGATCGGCCGCTCAGGACTGCACGATGTCGCGCTGTTCCCGGCTCATGAGACTGTTCAGCGTCAGGGCCGCGTTGATCAGGCCGATGTGCGTGAACGCCTGCGGGAAGTTCCCGAGAGCCTGCAGGCTCTTCGCATCCGTCTGCTCCGCGTAGAGCCCCAGTCTGCCCGAAACCTCACGCATCCGTTCGAAGTACTGCAGGGCTTCCTGCGTGCGGCCCGCGAGCGCCAGCGCCTCGACCAGCCAGAAAGTGCAGATGTTGAACGCCCCCTCCTCGCCCGGCAGACCGTCGTCCGTATCGTAGCGGTAGACGAATCCGTTCTCGGTGAGCAGCTCCAGAATGCGGTCGATGGTCCTCTGCACCGTCCCGTCCTGCGCCGTCTGGAAGGAGAACAGCGGAATCAGCAGGCTGCTCGCGTCCGGGCCGGGCGATTCCATGCTCTGCTTGTAGGCCCCCGTGGCCGCGTCGACGCACCTGGTCTCGATGAACTCACGGATCTCCTGCCGGGTGCCCTCCCACCATTCCCTCTCCGTCGTGTCACGGCGCTCCGTCGCGATTCGAATCGCCCGATCCAGGCCCACCCAGCACATCACCTTGGAGTAGGTGAAGTGCTGCCGGCCGCCGCGGACCTCCCAGATGCCCTCGTCCTTCACCATCCAGTGCCTGCAGATGGCGTCGGCCATCTGCCGCACGTAGTCGTAGACCGTGTCGTCGATCGGGTCGCCCCAGGCCCCGTACATGAAGATGGCGTCGATGATCTCCCCGTAGACGTCGAGCTGCACCTGGAGCCTGGCGCCGTTTCCGATGCGCACCGGTCTCGACCGCATGTAGCCCTCGAGCTGGTCGAGGGTGCGTTCCGGCGTCGTGTCCCGGTCCGTGATCGAGTACAGGATGGGCACGTTTTCTCCGCATGCCCGGCAGCGATCCACGATCCAGCGAATGTACGCGCGCGCCTCCTCCCCGTAGCCGAGCAGGAAGAGCGCGTTGAGTGTGAGGGCCGAGTCACGGATCCAGCTGAACCGGTAGTCCCAGTTGCGCCCGTCACCCAGGCTCTCCGGCAGCGATGTCGTCGGTGCCGCGATGATCGCACCCGTGGGCCGGAACGTCATGAGCTTCAGCACCAGAGCCGAGCGCTCGACCGCATCGCGCCAGCGCCCGCGGTAGAGGCACTTCCCGATCCATCTCTCCCAGTACGCTTTCGTGACCTCGAGCTGTTCGGCCACGGGAGGACAGGCCCCAGCGTCGTTGCCATGGGTCAGGACGAGATCCGCGCCATCTCCCGCGTCCAGAGTCAGCCGGCCCGTCCGCTGCCCTTCACGCCACGCGACGGCACGGCTGCTGCGAAGCGTCAGGGGAGGGTCCTCGCAGCGAACCGACGCGGTGCCGAAGGCGAGACGCGCGTCCCGGCGCGCGTAGTCGGGCCGCGGATCGAAGAGGATCTCGATCTCGACGCCCGACCCGCGAGTGCATTCGATCTGTCTGCAGATGCGAACGCGCCGAGGATCGGGCTTCGAGCCGTCCGCCGAGAGGACGGGCATGAAGTCCGTCAGGACGACCTCGCAGCTCCCGGCGTGGAAGACCGTCCGAAGAACGTTGGTCTTGCCCACATAGCTCACGCTCGTCTGCGTCTCGACCACGGGAGACACGCGGAAGCATCCGCCGATGCCCGCGTCGAGAATGCGCGCGAAACAGCTCGGTGAGTCGAAGTACGGCAGGCAACACCAGTCGATCCCCCCATCCGGTCCGACCAGTGCCGCCGTGTGGAGATCTCCGATGATTCCGTATTCGTCGATCGCGTGGTATCCGGGGATTCGTTCCATGACCTTCGAGCGACACTCTGTTCCGGGCTCGGCTGGGATTCGTCCATGGGCGCTCCTCCCGCCTGGCAAGTGTCCGGCCGCCGTGCTCCCGGCAGGTGTCATGCAGCCGAAGATTCGATTCGCACACCGTCGGGATCCGACATCCCGGTTTTCGCGTGACGTCGTCGTCCTCGAGGCGTGGGGTCGGGGTTGTGGCTTGATGTCTGCATGAGGAGCCGGTCGGTCGGCTTCGACTCTTGCACGGAACACGAAGGGCTTCACGTCGGACCATGCGCATCGCCCTGTATCACGGCTACGAGCTCGCGGGGTCGGGGAGCAACGAGTACGTGCGCTATCTCGCACGGGTGCTCGCACGGCAGGGACACGAGGTGCACGTCATCTGCTCCGACCCGGCTCCCGAACGGCAGGACTTTCTCACACGAGCGTTCGCCTGGGATTGCGAGGGCAATGCGGAGCTCCTGCTCGAGCGGCCGGGAGCGCTGCGCGGCACCGCCACGCTGCACCAGCTGCCGCGAACGCCGATCTATCCCGTCTTTCTCACCGACAAGCAGCGTCCCGGCAGCGTCAAGGCGTTCACGGAGCTCAGCGATGCGGAGCTGGCCGAGTACCACCAGGTGATCTGCCGCGTCCTGAAGGCCATCCTGGAATCGGTGCGGCCCGAGATCCTGCACGCGAACCATCTGGTGTACCAGCCCGCGATCGCGATGGACGCCTGCGAAGAGATCGGGGTTCCGTTCGTGATCTTCCCGCACGGGAGTGCCATCGAGTACACGGTGCGGCGGGATCCAAGATACTACAGGGCCGCCGAGAAACCACTGCAGCGCTGCAGCGGGCTCGTCTGCGGCAGTCTCGAAGTGCAGAACCGCATCGATCGCCTGTATCCGCAGCTCCGCGAGACGCTGCGGCCCAAGCGCCACATCGTGGGCGTGGGCGTCGACACCGCGCTCTTCGCGCCCCGCAGGCGCTCGGAGCGCGCCCTCGCCCTGCAGGAACTCAAGAGCCCCCACCCCGAGAGCGGCAAGAGCGCCCGGCAATCGGCCGAGCTGTGCGAGGCGCTCGACCGCGGAGATCTCGAAGCGACGCGGCGCTACTGGGACGCCTACGACCACGACCTGCCCGACGCGGGGTTGCCGGCCATCGTCGATCGGATCCCGCCCGGCGGCGACCTGCTGCTCTTCGTGGGCGGCCTCACGGTGGGCAAGGGCGTCCAGACCCTTCTCGCCGCGTTCCCCGCCATCCTCGCGGAGAGACCGAACGCCCACGTCGTGATCGTGGGCGGAGGGGCGTACCGGGAGTTTCTGGAGGGCATGGTGCACGCGCTGGCCGCGCGGAACCAGGCACTGTTCGCGGCTCTGGCCGCGCGCGGACGCGACCTCGACCGCAACGACCAGACCGGACCGCTCGAAGACGTCCTGGCCTATGCCGCCAGCAGCGAGAATCGCCGCGTGCTGTTCGCGCCAGGATCCGAGCTGTCGCGCCACGTCCACTTCCTGGGGCGACTCGATCACTCCAGGCTGCGTCTGCTGTTCCCGTGCGCGGCGCTGGCGGTGTTTCCGTCGATCATCCCGGAAGCCTATCCGCTGGTTCTCCTCGAGTCCTTCGCGAACGGCGTGCTTCCGATGGTGACCTACGACAGCGGTTTCAAGGATGGTCTGGACAGCGTCCGCAGAGATCTGCCACCGTACGTCTGGGAGAAGCTGCAGATCTCCGCTTCTGCGGCCGACCGCATCGAGCGCCTGTCGCGCAACGCCATCGACCTGCTGAGGATCCTGGAGCAGGAGGATCTCGGCACACAGGTGCGTGACCTCGCCCTGGGACGCTTCGACTGGAACATCGTTGCCCGGCAGATGGTGGAGACCTACCAGGCCGTGCTCGCTCGTTCGGGGACACACGCGGCTTGAAGTCAGCCGGACGACGGTGCGAGTCTCTTCGCGCCTGGATTCCGGGGTGCGGGTCCATCGGGCACCGGGGAGCGGCGTCCGGGACGGCCCTTGAAGACCCGCGGCACCGGCGCTACGAATCAACCCTGATCTCGCCACTTCGGTCGATCGGCCGGGAGGCGGCCGTCACGGAAGGGGCGCCACACCGGGAGGCCCCGTGACAAGCGTCCTCGAGGATCAGCAAATCTGCATTGTCGGGCTCGGATACGTCGGCCTGCCGTTGGCCGTCGAGTTCGCCCGCGTGCAGCGTGTCATCGGACTGGACATCGACGAGTCCAAGATCGAGGAGCTGCGCTCCGGACACGACCGCATGCGCGAGGTCGACGACGCCGCTCTCGGGTCGGTCCAGATCGACTACACCTCGGATCCGGCCCGCATCGCGGACGCGGAGTTCGTGATCGTCTGCGTGCCGACGCCGATCGACGCGCACAACAATCCGGACCTCTCCCTCGTCGAGTCCGCCTGCCGCCTGGTAGGGAAGAACCTCGCGCGCGGCGCCACCGTCGTCTTCGAGTCCACCGTGTATCCGGGGGTCACCGAGGAAATCTGCCTGCCGATCCTCGAATCCGAGTCCGGCATGCGCTGCCCCGACGACTTCACGATCGGCTACAGCCCGGAGCGCGTGAACCCGGGGGACAAGGAACACACGATCCCCAAGATCGTGAAGATCGTCTCGGGATGTGACGAACGCACCGCGAAGCGCGTGGAGCGGATCTACGCCAGCATCATCACAGCGGGCGTGCACCGGGCGCCGAACATCCGCAGCGCCGAGGCCGCCAAGGTGATCGAGAACGTGCAGCGCGACCTCAACATCGCGCTCGTCAACGAGCTGGCCATGATCTTCGAGCGCATGGGCATCCGGACGCGCGACGTGATCGAAGCCGCGGGGACCAAGTGGAACTTCCACAAGTACACGCCGGGGCTGGTGGGCGGGCACTGCATCGGCGTCGACCCTTACTACCTGACGCACAAGGCCCAGGAGCTGGGCTACCACCCGGAGATCATCCTGGCGGGACGCCGCCTGAACGACAACATGCACCGCTACGTGGTGGCACGGCTCGTGAAGTCCCTGAACCTCAAGGGCGTCGCCTCGTCCGATGCCACGGTGCTGGTGCTCGGTCTCACCTTCAAGGAGAACTGTTCCGACGACCGCAACAGCCGGGCGCGGCAGCTCATCGAGGACCTCAAGACGTACGGATACCGCGTCGTGGGCTGCGATCCGTGGCTCGCCGACGAGCGCATCCGGCAGCACTTCGACGTGGAGCCGGTGAGCGTCTCGGCGGCCGAATCGATGCTGGCGCGCGGCGAGGTCCAGGGGGTGATCGTGGCCGCCGCACACGACGAGTTCAGGACGCTGCCCCTGGAGACCGCCCGCGCGGTCATCGACATCAAGGGGACGCTGCCGGGCAGCTACGACTCCCTGTGAGAGAGGGTCAGCTGCCGCGATCGCCCGGAACCGGCACGGGCAAGCCCGCCGACACGCTCTTCACCAGACTGCGCGGGCGGTCGATCTCGCAGCCGCGCGCCTTGGCCACCTCGTAGGCCAGGCGCTGGAGCATCACGACGTTCGTCACCGGGGAGAGGTACTCCGGCACCGGCGGCAGATACAGCACGTGCTCGGCGAGCGCTTCCGCTTCCTTGTATCCATCGGTCGCCAGCAGAACCACCGGCGCCTGCCGCGACCGAACCGCCTGCACCGTGTGCAGCATCCTTTCGATCCCCGTCTGCGCGGTGGCGATGGCCACGACGGGCCGGCCCGGCTCGAGCGTGGCCAGTGGTCCGTGCCTGACCTCGTCGGCGTGCAGCCCTTCCGCGTGCACATAGCTCACTTCCTTGAGCTTGAGGGCTCCTTCCTCGGCAACCGGATGGTTGTAGCGCCGGCCGAGGTAGAAGACGCTCGACGCCCCGGCCAGCCGGTCGATCACCGCATGCGGAATGGGCCGTCCGAGCACGTCGGACACCCGTCCGGCCAGGGCTTCCAGGTCGGCAATGATGCCGTGTCCGCGGTCGATGGACAGACCGCGCTCGCGCCCCAGGTACAGGGCCAGGAGGGCGAGCACGACCACCTGGCTCGTGAACGACTTGGTCGCCGCCATGCTGATCTCGGGGCCTGCGTTCAGACAGATTCCTCGACCGCACTCCCGCGCCAGCGAGCTGTGCGGGACGTTGACGATCCCGAACACGCGAGCACCTCTGCGGCGCGCCTCGCGCACGGCCGCCAGCGTGGCGGCCGTCTCTCCCGATTGACTCAGCGCTCCGACGAGGCACCTCTCCGGCAGGATCCGCCTGCGATCGTCGAACTCGCCCGCGAGCTCGACATCCACGAAAACGCCCGCAAGGTCCTCGATGAGACACTTCCCGACCCCGGCCGCGTACCGTGAGCTCCCGCACCCGACGAGAACCAGCCGCTCGATGCGCGCGGTTTCCGTGTGATCGAGTCCCAGCCCGCGGAGGACCGAAGACGCCTGGTCCCGGATCAGTCTGCCGTCCATGGCATTGCGCAGGACCGCCGGCTGCTGGTGGATCTCCTTCAGCATGTAGTGCGGGAAGCCATCGAGCTCGGTGTCGAGAGCGAGCTCGTCGAGACGCAGCTCGTGGCGGCCCACGAGACCGCGACGCGAGTCCAGGATGTAGTAGCCATCGGGGACCACGACGGCGACCTCCTCGTCCGCGAGCGTCACGAAGCGGCTCGTGAGGTGACCGCAGGCCGCGGGATCCGAGACCAGGAGGTGCCCGCTCGTGTGGATGCCGATGTGGAGCTCGCGGCCACGGTGGGCGCCGATCAGGACCCCGGGCTCGTCGGTGCACATCGCCGCGATGGCGAGGTCACCCTC
>JBHHXQ010000023.1:0-15287 GCA_046757105.1 Candidatus Krumholzibacteriia bacterium | reverse complement strand
GTCACGCGCACGTTCGAACGGCGCGGCGCACGACGAGAAGTGTGTTTTCGTCCTGCCAGGTGACGCGCTCGGGGTCGGAGAAGCAGCGGAGGACGTTCTCCTCGAACTGCCGAATCGCCGTTTCGAACTCGTCAGAAGTGTAGAGCGTGAACGTCGAGTAGTGATGATTCCGTGCTCGCTCAAGCAGGTCGTCGAGCGAACCTTGGCGGCCGTACCGGAAGTCCCGAACTGCTTCCAGTCCCAGCCCCGGCGTTTCCGCGATCAGGCCCTCGAACTCCTCGCGTTCGAAGAGCCGGACCTCCTTCTCGGAAAAAGAGGGGAAGAAGCGACCCCAGATGTTCCTCGCGTTCTGGGAGCGCCACCGCGTGTAGATCATGAGCAACCCGCCAGGTCGCAGCGCGCGCTCGCATTCGCGGAGGAAGGACCGGGCCGCCAGGTGGTGGATCGCGTTGAGCGTGAGAACACCGTCGAGGTCACCATCCATGAAGGGAAGACCGTGCGCCGCCGCCCGCACGGTCCGGCAGCCGTCCAGTTGGCGCCGGCGCAGCTGCCGGTGAAGCATGCGAAGCATCGCGTGGCAGCGATCCACACAGATCAGGTCCAGCCCCTGACCAAGACGCCGCAACAGCTCGATGTCGTAGCGTCCGCTCCCACAACCCACATCGGCAACACGTGCGGGCAATCGTGTGCGCAGCTTGTCTGCAATGAATTCCACGACCTCGAGATCGGTGATGCGCAAACTGTTGTACCGTGACGCGATTCTCGAGAAATGACGAACGATGCCCTTTTTCATCGCACGTGCCCTTGAGCTCTCGATTGGATCGGGGCCGAACCGCAGGAACCGGTTATTCAATCAGAGGAATCTGGCCGGGATGGCGAAGGCTCCAATCATCTCCCTGCGGCAGGGAGATCGGGTCTCCGCGGCAGTCCCCACGGGACCTCCACAGCTCCCGCACTCGAATATACGCCGATTGCCGCACGATTGGACCCCCCGCGGACCACTCCGTCGCCGGCCGGGAAGAGCCCCAGGGCCGAACCGGCGTCCCGGGTCCTGCACAAGCCGTTTGCCCACAATGAGTTGGCGAGTCCGAGCACTCCGGGCGGGGGCTGGAGTCCGAGTGCTCAGCGCACGCGTGAGCCGCGGTGTAGACGGTCCGTCTCGCCCGAGGAATCGGTGTCCGGTGCGGAACCGGGTTGTTCCGGAAGACTCTCGAACATGTGGGCGAGCGCCATCAGACCTTCGACATCCATGGAAAACGTGCCGCGGTGGCCGTGACGGCCCGCAACGGTGTACATGGAGATGGGAACCGACTTGCCACTGCGGATTCGGTCCAGGGTCTCCTCGGGGATCTCTCCAGCCGCCTGTTCATAGAGCATCTCCACGACAGGCGCCAGCAAGCCGTGCAGCTCCATGTGCATCCAGAAGCACAGCGGGTCGTCTCCTTGAGCTGCGATCGTTCTCTCGAGAAAAGGAGGCAGGTCTCCACTCCCCCGGATCAGAGAGCTCAAGATCCGCTCCATGAGCGCCCGGTCCTGATGCCACACGGCGACCACGACGTCCCCGACCGCAGCAATCCGGAAGAGCATCCCCACCGAAGAGCCACGACATGAACTCTTGCATTTCCCCGGGCGGGGGCTCGTCCTCGTTCCCCTCGAGACCCTGCTCGAACGCAGCGAGTTTCTCGAAGTCGAACTTCATCGCGTATCGATGAATCGTCACACCCTCGAACTCGCTCGGCCAGGACGGCTGCACCTCGATGCCCATGCCCGACATGAGGTTCGTTTCCATGAGCTCCCGGGTGGCATCGACGAAGCCGGCGGCGTCCTCGACCTTCCATGCTTCGATCATCTCGATGCCGTTGTCGCCGAAGCCGGCGGCCGAGAGCATCTGACCGCCCAACTGCCGGTAGAGGTCGAAGCCGCGCTTCAGGAGCTCGAGATACTGATCCCGCATGCGGGGCGGCATGTGCGGCGCAGCCTCGGCCATGGTCTCCAGGTAGGCAGGCTCGATCACATCCACGAGCTTCGCGAAGTCCATCGTGACCAGAGAGATCACCGGGTAGTCCCCGGGCAGACACCGCGCCAGGTCGACGAGCCCTCTGGCGCGCTGCGGGGAAACGAGACTCTGCTCGCTACCCGGCGTCATCCGCAGCGCGTAGTCGACGTCGATCTGCCCGCCCCGGAGGCCGAGACCGAGATCCAGCGTTTCGGAGGACTCCAGCACGCGCATCGCCCACTCGAGCGCGATCTGGCTCAGCTCGACGTAGCTCGTGGGCACCTCGCTGCTGTCGCACTCCCCCACGGCCTCCTCTGCCATGGCCGCCATCGCAGCAGCGACCACCTGGTCGAGGAGGGGATGCAGGATGGTCACGATCCTGTCCAGCTCGAGCCGAAGAGCGACCTGCCGCGCGGGCAGATCGGTCGCGACGGGAGGAGTCGACGTTCCCAGGGAGTACCCGGGCGGCATCGCGATCCCCACATAGTCGCCGCTGGTCTGCGGCGCTGGGATTCCGGGTCGCCACTGGAGATCTTCCAGAAGACCCTGTTTGTCCTCGACCGGCAGCACGAACGTCGGCAGGGGTGTGGGCTGACCGAGGTCGAACAGCGAGAGCGAGATCCCGAGGGGTTTCTTGCGATCGATCCGCGCCGGATCGATCTCGAGCATTTCGACGATCGGCTGCAGGATGTCCACTTCCGTGCTGTCCTCGGACTCGAGGATCTCGTTCATGCCTCGAACCCAGGCCTCGATCTCCTCGACCGAAGAGAGGTACAGGAACCCGACAGCGTCGGCGGGAATCAGCCTGCCCATGGCTGGCGGGACGGAAACGGTCTTCGGCTCCTGCGGTGGACGCGGAACGTGCGACCTCGTCACGGGCTGGCAGGCGACAGCCAGCTGCAAGATCGCAACGCACAGGATGCCTCCGTACGATCGATTGACGTGCATCGACGTTCCTCCTGGAACCTGCACTGTCGGGCATGAAATGCAGCACTCGACATCGAGGCGACACGCGAGCCGGTGTGAACGAGCACGAGAATCTGGCTTCGCCTCTCGACGGACCCCAGTATACAGGCGCCGCAAGGCCAACGACAACCGGGGCCACCCGGGCTGGCGCGGAGTCCGATTCGTGGCCTGTCGCGCCGAGCTTGCCGTGCCGTGCAGGACGCTGTAGCTTGAAGCCGACGCGTTTCCTCGTGGTTCGTCGAAGCCTCTCCACCCCATCGTGTTCGGGGAAGGGGGCACGTCGTGAACGGGGCACGCCATGGAGAGGGAAGGATCCGGAGAGGGACATGATCCGGAGAAGGCCATGACCCGCAGCGCAACCGTTGGCGCGTCGATGGTTCTCGCCTTGGCTCTTGCGGTGACAGCTCGGGCCGATCCACTCGAAGAGGGGCTGGCCCGGTACCGCCAGAACGAGCTCGAGCAGGCCGTGCCTCTCTTTCGAGAAGCCGTGCAACAGAACCCGGCGGATCCCGATGCGCATGCATGGCTCGCCGAAACGCTGCGCCGGCTCCACGATCCCGAATCCGCGGTTCGCCACGCCCGTGAAGCGATCGCGCTGGAAGCGTGCCACAGCTTCGCCCACACGGTCGTCGCGGACACCTACAATCCCCAGTACTCGAGCTGGTGGCGCTCCCATGCGGACAGCACCTGGAGCCACCTGCTCCGGGCCGTCGCGTGCGACTCCGCCGACGGGAACGCGTGGTTCGGAATCTGGAGCGAGGCGATCCGCCGGGGGCGGCGCGATCTGGAGGTCGCCGCGCTTCGCGCGATCGTGGAAACCGCCTTTCTGGCTCCGGCGCTCATGGCCTACAATCGCTGGGTCCTGCGCAACCTTCCTGAAAACGCCCTTCTTCTCACCAACGGAGACATGGACACCTATCCCGTGCTGGGGCTCCAGGTCGTGGAGCAGATGCGAGAGGACGTCGCAGTCGTGAACGTTTCGATGCTCAATCTGGGTTGGTACCGCCGGGCAATCCAGGAGCGCTACTCACTGCCCGCCGTCTCGGTCGATTCGCTGATCCATGTTCCCCTGAACAAGCAGGCCATCGCATCCTGGATGGAGCAGCAGGAGAACGGGACCTTCCCCCGCCCGATGACCGTGGCCACCACGGTCCTCGCCAAGCATTTCGGGCCACGCGTTCGAGACCGGTTCCAGCTCGCGGGACCGCACTGGCTGTGCCTGCGGGAAAAGGCCGAGAGCCTCGTCGACACGACGTTGATCCGTCGCAGCCTCGAGAGCGTCGTTCCCGAGGAGTTCACCGGACCCTGGGTCGGTCCAGGGATCGGAGCCCCGTGCGGATCTCGTCCACGCACACGATGGCCGGGAACGTCGCCGGAGCCGCGTTGCGGTATTGCTCGGCGGTTCTGAAGGCCGGCCGGGCCTCGGAGGCCCTGGATGCCGCTCAGTGGGCCGAGGACTTCGATGGAAAAGCCGGGCTCGACCTCGGCCTGGCGAAGTACATCCAGCAGCTCAAGGAGGAAGCGACTCGCATCCTGGAAGGATCGAAGCAGAGATGAATCCGATCCTGGAGTGACGCGTCGCGTCCCGGTCGAGGGCCCCGGCCCCGGTGCGGCGCAAGCGGGCGGTGTCCCGCGGAGGGTGGACTCAACCCTCGGCATCGAGCGTCGAAGACATCTCCCCCAGCATGCTCCCGTGCCGCAAGGACAGAAGGAGAGCGGCAATTCCGACGACCACGTAGCAGTCCGCCAGGTTGAAGATGGGCCATGTCATGAAGCCGAGATCGTAGGGACCAATGAAGTCGATGACGCCGCGGCTCCAGAAGACACGATCGATCAGGTTTCCGAACGCTCCGGCCGCGACGAGTGCGACGCCGAGTGCCCGCCCGCGACCGACTGTTTGTGGGCGATGGTAGACCACCAGGAGCCACACCAGCACGATCAACGTGAAGACGATGAAGAGCGGCCGTGAGGCGCCTCCCAGGTTCAGGCCGAAGGCGGCTCCCTGGTTGAAGCTGAGCGTCAGCTTGAGGAGCCCCGCCCAGGCCACGGTCGACTCCCCCTGCTGCAGGGATCCGAGCGCCCATCGTTTGGACCAGAAGTCCAGAGCGACACCGAGCGCCAGGGCCACGGCGAAGAACGTCCATCTCCGACTCACCAGAGACTCCTCGTGGATCCTCGAAACACCGACGGCCTTTCGCGTTCGGCGCCAGGCGAGCACGCCGCCGAAACACGCCGGCCTCCATGGTCGGACGTGCCGCAGCTCGCACCGCGTCAGCGCGCACCGGGCTGTGCGAGGCGAAAGTGGCGCACCAGGATGAAGTCTACCAGGCGCCTGTGGGATTCGGGTGTGAGGAGATGCGGCTCGAAGCCGCAGACGGCGCGGCAGTAGTCGGGGTCGCCGGGAGAACGCCTGCCAGAACGAACGCCGGCTGGCCATCGGCGGTGAGCGGGTAGAAGGTCCCCGTTTCGAGATCCGCCGGAACGCCGCTGACGTAGGTGTAGAGCACAATCGAGATGCCCTGGCGGGGAACGGGGGGGCGGCTGCTGCGTCGCCATGGCGTTGGGCATGTTGTAGATCTCGACGTTGGCGCGTCCCTGCAGGCTTCCGGGCTGCTGCCGGGGCTGGGGCCAGTCGGTGCTCAGCGCCGGCGCCGAACCGCCCAGCCCGTCACGCCCACCACGACCGCCACGATGAGCACCGAACTCCACCGCCACACGGGCACGGAGGCCGGAACCGTGCGGATCTCCACGAAGTCGACCTCGTAGAAGAAGACCTCGTTTCCCTCCGGCGTGCTGGCGGGCTGCAGATCCGGATCGTAGGCGGCCGCGAAGCTGGCGCCGGGGGCCCAGAAATTGAGGCGGACGGTCATTGGAGCGTCGGCGAGCGTGTCGAACTCTTCGCGCACGAGCGAGCCGTTCACACGCCACTGGATCCGGTCCGGCAGCCACTGGATCTCGAACTCGTTGAACGCGGTCAGGTCGAGGCCGGGCACGGACACGAAGCTGGTGTCTCCCGGGATGCTGAAGTCGGCATCGTCGAAGACATTCGTCAGCACGCGCCCGCGATCCGCGACGATGTCGTTCGAGAGCAGCTCGAAGTCGATCTCGTCACGCACACCCGCCTGCGGGTCGAACGCGAACGAGAACAGCGAGCCGACCAAGCCGCCCGGAACGGGCTCCACCACGCGCACGCGCGCCCTGAAAGCGAGGCCGGTGCCGCGAGCGAAGATCTCCTGCGTGACGATCTCCGAGCCCCAGAACGAGTCTCCCGGAGTCTGGGCAGTCGGATTGTGCGTGTCGAGCCGCAGCCGGATCAGACCGTTCGACACCTCCAGCGGCTCCGACGGCGGCCGGATCTGGGTGCGCCCGAAGAAGGTCCCCGGGCCCGCCGGCACGAACCAGAGGGCCGGATCCAGCGCCGCCCCCTCGAAGTCGTCGCGCAGCAACACCTCCCCGTGCGCCGACGGCGGGACCCATGCGATCAGAGCCACGAGGACGAAGACCAGGCGGCGGCGCCCCGACGTCCGTGCGGTCTCCGAGGAGCGACCGGAGCGCCGGGGGACCGGCGGCGCCGGCGAGCTCGAGGGCTGCCCACGCCGCGAGGGCCGCCGGCGCGCCGAGGGCTGGGAGTGCATGGCCGCACGGAACATGTGGATACAATAGCGACAAACCGGCCCACCTGCAAAACTGCGGGTCGGCAGCCACGAGGGGTCTCGTGGAAACGGCGAAGCTCGTTCCGGGGGGATGACATGCTGCAACGAGTGGGGTGGAGAGCGGTGCTGGTCTGTCTCTTCGCCATCCACCTGGGCACGCGACCGGGTCAGGCGCAGGAGTCCCGAGAGACGAGACCGCTTCTCGTGACCGTGGACGACCTGCCGATCGGGTCGGGGCGCTTCCACCGACAGCCCGCGGAGCGCGAGCGCATCCTGGGTGGGCTTCTCGCGGTCCTCGAGAAGCATGGCATCCAGGCGGTCGGGCTCGTCACCTGGCAGAACGTCTCGGCGCCCGGCGATCTCGAGTTGCTCGAGATGTGGCTCGAGGCGGGGCACGAGATCGGCAACCATTCGCGCTCGCACCTCAGCTACACCACCGTGGACATCGCCACATACATCCGAGACGTGGAGTTCGCCCGCGAGAGGATCAGCGATTTCCTGGCCGCGCGCGGCAAACCGCTGCGCTTCTTCCGCTTCCCGTTCCTGCGCGAGGGCGACAGCACCGGCAAGCTGGAAGCCATGCGCGATTATCTGCGGGAGTCCGGTCAGAGGAACCTGCCGGTGACCATCGACAACCAGGATTGGTCTTTCGAAGAACGCTGGGTCGAGGCCCGGCGCGCCGGCGATGCTGCCGCACTCGAGAAGATCGCCGCCGAGTACCAGAGCGCCCTGCGGCTCGAAGTGGTGTACCACGAGCGCCACGGCGACGAGCTCTTCGGGAGGCCGGTACCGCAGGTGCTCCTCCTGCACGCGAACGAGGTGGGAACCACACAGTGGGACGGTCTCTTCACCTGGCTCGAGTCCACGGGGCACCGCTTCGCGCCGGCGGACGAGGTCCTCGCAGACCCCGCCTTCGCGGAGCCGCACGAGTACGTCGGGAGCCACGGTCCCGGTCTGTGGGATCGCCTCCTGGACGCGCGGCGGCAGAAACGCGTGCGCCAGGAGATCCGCGCGCTTCTCGAAACGCAGGCCGCCGATTGGAACCGCGGCGACGTCGAGACGTTCTGCAGCGTGTACGCCGGCGACGCGGCGTTCGTCTCGCCGAGCGGCCTCACGCGCGGGCGCCAGGCAGTCCTCGAGCGCTACCGCAGGCGCTACCCCGATCGCGCCGCCATGGGCAACCTCTCGCTCGACGTCATCGAGGTGCGACCGGCCTCCGGCACCGAGGTCTCCATGCTCGGCGACGCGCGCCCGAGCCGTGTCCACTCGGTCTCCGTCGTCGCCCGCTGGACGTTGAGCTACCCGGACAAGGAGCCCGCGACCGGCCTCACGCTCCTCGTCTTCCGCCGGCGCGCCTCCGGCGGCTGGGAGATCGTGCAGGACGCATCCATGTAGCAACCCATGCCAACCGTGCTGCGAGCCGAAAGAGGCGGGGGCGAATCGGGTCCCGACGTCCCTGCTGCCGGCAACCGGGCGTGCTCGACCCTCCGGCGACGGGGGGCGGCGACGCGTCTTCAGGAGCTGCGGGCAGGAAGAAAGATGCGGACACCACGAGGCAGGCGCTCGAAGTCCTCGATCTTCGCGCCGGAGACGAAGGACCGGTCGGGGAAGTAGTACAGCGTGTCCTTGTGGTTGTACTTCGCTCCGGCGATCTTGATGGGGGGGTGGCTACTCGTGACCTTGAACGGGCCGCGGTAGCCGACCAGGATCCGGGTGTCGGGCGGCAGGCCGTCCCAGTCCGAGATCTGCTGGCCGGTTTTCATGCGTCCGTTCGGGAAGAAGTAGAGTGTGGTCTTCTTCCTGTAGTCGACTCCGGCGAAGGACCAGGCGGTTCGGCCGTTCGCGATGACCCCGACCGGGCTTTCGGCCTCCTCGCTGCGCGGGATTCCTGCCTCGTTGAGCAGGACCTCGGTGCCGCCAGGAATGCGCCGCCAGCCGACGCTCTTGGCGATGCGGTTGCCGGGAATCAGGCGTCCGTTCGGAAACCGGTACAGCGTGGTCGTGGCATCGTAGTCCTCGCCCGCGATCATCCACGCGGTATTGGTGCTCGTGATGATGTTGGAACCCTCGCGGGCAGCGCCGCGGCCCGGCCCGTAGTAGATGGTCGCGAGTTCGCGATCCGGCTGCAGCCGTCCGGCCTTGACGTCGGGGTCGCGCTCCCAGGTCGGACCCAAGCCGGCCTTGCGGCGGTCGAGATTCTTGGCGCAACGCTTGCGGCCGCGATGATCCTTCGCGAACCAGCGGTTCGGCTGCCCGTAGGCCACCTGGCTGTGTGTCAGCACCGCACGATCATCGAGCTTGTAGATGTCCTGCAGGATGTCGATGAGGATCCGCACCGACCGGTACTGCTTCGAGGTCAGCGCCATGTGGTGGTAGCCGACGAGCTCGATGCCGATGGAGACGTCGCTCAGATCCTTCTCGCCGTTCCACATGCTGAGTCCGGCGTGGTCCGCCCGGTACCTCTTGTCGAGGGTCCGATAGGTGCGGCCGTCGCGTGCAATCACGTAGTGTGCGTGCCCGCCGTACGTCCGGCGCCTGCCGCGAACATGCTTGCCCTCCGAGACCACCTTGAGCGTGTTCTGGAGGCCTCCCTCGGAGGTGTGCACGATGATGTGCGTCGTCCTCTTCCTGCGAACCTTCTTGAACTTGCGGTTCAGATTGCCCTGCCGGTCGACGATGGAGCGCTGGAACGTGCGCCTCTCTCGCTTCGTGGAGGCCAGCGATGTCTCCACGAGAGATCCCAGGAGGAACGCAATCAGCGACCAGACGATCACAACCCGAAGCAACGAGAAGAGGGGATTCCCGGGAGAACGAACCACAGGACCTCACGGGTCTCGGGATGCCGGCATCCACGAGGTCCGCGCAGAGGCGCGCCACGGCTCGTGGAACGGCCAAGTTGGCCGATTCGTTCGGCCCAGGTCAAGCCGAACCTGTCTTCCGACCGCCCCGCGCCAGTCCCGACGTCGGAGCCGAACCTGTCCTCCGACCGCCCCGCACCAGTCCCGACGTCGGAGCCGAACCTGTCCTCCGACCGCCCCGCACCAGTCCCGACGTCGGGCGGACCGACCTCGAGAGAACATTCCTCGTTGAGCCAAGGTGCCGGGGCCGACCTCGAGGGAACCTCCGGACGCCCGGCTCCACGAGGCCGGGCGGATCCGGATTCAACGGCCGCGACGCGTCGTGAAGACGACGCGCCCATCGCCGGTGTAGGCGCGCAGGCGTGGGCCGCCGCCGTTGAGCGCGCCGCGCGCGGCGTTGTCGCTGATCCTGCCGTCGAAGCTCAGGCTGTTGCGACGGATGTCGAGGTCCTCGCCCTGCAGATCGAGGTCGGCGCTCAGCTCCCGCGGTGCATACACGATGATGTCGCCGTCGCCGCTCTCCAAGGACGTCGGCGCAAACCGGTCGATGCCCACGTGGATGTCCCCGTCGCCCGTCGAGGCGTCGAGAGCACCGGAGACGGTTTCGAGAATGATGTCGCCATCGGAAGTCCGGATGTCGATGTCCTCGCCGTCGAGGCTGACGGCCTGGATGTTGCCATCCGAGGTCTCGATCCGGATGTCGGGCGAACGAATCTCGCCGATCACCACGTCGCCATCCGCGGTGTGGATGAACACCTTCGGCCCCTCGATCCACTCGACGTCGATGTCACCGTCGGACGTCTCCAACGTTGCCGTCCCCTGGAGCTTCTCGATCGCGATGTCGCCGTCGCCCGTTTCGAGATCCACGTCGAACTTCCCCGGCATCTCGACCCTGACGGTGATGGCGTAGCCGCCGCGATGCTTCCAGCTCCACTTCCACCGGGGCTGCTTCGCACGGATGGTGACGCGGTCCGGTTTGCCGTCGATGGTCAAGTCCATCCTCTCGAACACCTCGGTGGCCCACTCCAGATCGCGCGCGGCCAGAAGAACCTCCACCTCCAGACGGTCCTTCGACCCCTTCCGCAGCTCGATGTCGGCGTCCGGGACGTCCACGTGGAGCGAGCCTCCCGGCTTCACCTCGAAGTCGGCTTGGCGCACCTGCACACTCGACCAGTTCCTGTCTCGACGGTGGCGCCGCTGACCCGCGACGGAGGGCGCCGCGAGCCCCACCCCAACCACCAGAACTACAGCGATCACAATGGACTGCCGCTGAATGAAACGATGCATCACGACCTCCTCGACGGTCTCGGATCGGCACGGGCGCTGGCCCCCCCTTCGACAGGTGAGACGCGAGCCCACGCGGATTGGTTGCACGCCGTGGCGAGGCATCCAATCGGACTGGCCGGCCACCTCGGCACATCTTCGTCGGATCGGCGGCGTGGGACTCCTCAATCCAGATGCCGGACGGCCCGCAGGATCTCGCCCTCGTCGCGTGCCTCGAGGAACTCCTGCGTCAGATCCAACCCGCTGAACGAGAAGGCCGTGGCCAGCTTCCGGTAGACCTTGAGGTAGGTCGTGTCGTCGTAGGGCGGCGCGACCAGGACGAAGAACAAGTGGGCCGGCCGTCCATCCTGGCAGCCGAACTCGAGCCCCGGCGTGGATCGCGCCAAGGCGAAGACGAACTCCTTCGCCTGGGGCGTCCGCACGTGGGGTACCGCGATTCCCTTCTCGAGCCCGGTGCCCGCCTTCTTCTCCCTGTTGAAGAGATCCTTGAAGAGCTTGTTCCGGTTGCCGACCCGGCCGGAACGATGGACCAGATCGACCAGCTCGGCGAGAATCTCCTTCTTCTGGGACAGAACGTACTCCTCCCGCGGGACATGCTCGCGCTCCTCTTCCGGGAGGTCGCGGGTCTTCATCTCCAGCAGGATGAGCTCCGGCCTGAGGTGGCGAGCCAGGATCATCGGCGTCTCGTCCTTCGATCGGGATGCCTTCTCCGGGACGTGACCCCCAGGCCGAGAAAGCTGGGGGCCACATGCTCCGATTCTACCCCAACACGGCGACGTCGACTTCACCGAGATCCCGGCACCTCCTGGCACTGTCCGGCCCTCGACTCCCGGCACGGTCCTGACACGACGATGCGAGGTCGTCGCACCCGTGGATGCCGGTGGACCCGGCGGTTCGCATGCGGTCTCCGGGGATGGGCGCGATGAAATGCTGTTCGCCGGCCGACCTGGCGGCGCGACCGGGTGAATGTGCATGTGTGCTCCCTCGCCCGGGTGGCGTCCTCGCGACGAAGACCAGGTTCACCCGGTCGCGGCTCGTTTCACGAAGATCTCGCAGAACAGACTCGACCCGTCGACCTCCGTGATCCGCGGCGAGCACTCGTGTGCCGGGGTCCAGGAGAGGAACTCGGCCGAGCCGGCGGTGGTGGCCCTGAAGCCGTCCTTGCAGACGATGACCCCGTGGCCGGTTGCCCCGTCGTCGATCTCGCCCACGAGGCCGTGGTCCGACTGGATGCGGAACCACTCGAGGCGCTCCTCCCAGAACCCCTCGGCGTAGCTGGAGAGGAGAACGATCCCACCCGAACGCGTGACTCGCATGGCCTCACGAATCAGCCGTCGTGGCTTCACCCCGAACGCCGAGACGCCGTTCTGGATGCACACCGTGAGATCGAAACCCCGGGATCGGAAACCGAGGTCGATCGCGTCCATCGCGCACAGGTGGCAGGTGCGTGACGCCGGCAACGTCTCCCGTGCGAGCCGCAGGCTGTCCAGCGACGTGTCCACGCCCGTGACCTCCGCCGCCTTGTCCGCCAGTCTCCCGAGGACCCGGCCGTAGCCGCAGCCGAGTTCCAGGACCCGGTCCCCGGGCTGCACGCGCTCCAGAACGAACTCGATCTCGGCCTCGAGGTAGCGCTTCACGCGCGGTGGAGCGACCTCGTAACATCGCCGCAGCCGTTCCGCCGACAGCTTCTGGGAGTAGTAGCCGTGCATTCGAGCGTGGGTCCCGGGTTCGCCAGCAAGGACGAGGCACGCCGCTTCGTCTGGGACCGCCTCCAATCGCAGAAGGTGGCGCGCTTCCCCTTTCCGCCGCACGGGCGCATCCCGAACTTCGCCGACGCCGGCGCCGCCGCGAGGAAGCTGTTCGATCTGCCCCTGCTGCTGGACGCCCGCAGGATCAAGGTCAACCCGGATGCGCCTCAACGGTACGTGCGCGAGCTGCCGTCGATGGACGTGGTCGTGGTGGGCTCGGTCGCCGTCACGCCGGATGGCCGGCGCTGCGGCAAGGGGCACGGGTACGCCGATCTCGAGTACGCCATCCTGCGCGAGCTGGGGCACCCGGCCGCCCCCGTCCTCACGACGGTCCACCCTCTACAGATCGTGCGGGACTTCCCGGCCGATCGCCACGATCTTCCGGTGTCGGTCATCGTCACGCCCGAGTCGATCCACAGCGTCGAGAATCCTCCACCGCCACCCGGCGGAATCGACTGGGATCTCCTGGACGCCGCAGCGCTCGAGGAGATGCCCGTCCTCGCCGAGCTTCGGGGCTGCCGGAACCCGCGGGGGAGGTCGGACCCTACAGGGTCGCCCTGACCGTGAAGTCCACCTTCTGCGGTTCCACGAGCTTCTCGAAGTCCTCGTACTTCATCTGGATGAGCTGGCTGTGGGAGCCGGCGTTGAAGGCGATCACCTCGTCCTCGGTCAGGACCTCCGCGACGTACACGTTCATCTCGTAGAGATTCCCGAAGGGCGGCATGGCGCCGACCTCGCACTCCGGAAAGCGATCCTTGAACTCGGACTCGTTGGCGATCTCCACCGTTCCGGCACCGATGGCCTTCTTCAGACGTTCCAGATCGACCTGGAACGACGCCGGCAGGACGGCCATGGCCATTCTGCCGTCGATGTTCACCATGACGGTCTTGGCCATCGCCTTCCCCGGGATGTGCGCGGATGCGGCGATCTCTTGAGCCGTGAACGCCGGGGAGTGATTGATGGTCACGTACTTGACCTTGTGACCGTCCAGGAACTCCTTCAATCTGCGCGTCGGCATGGTTCTCCTCCTCGTCCGTGGCACAGATGGTTCGGCGTGCTCCGACCACGATGGGCCTCCGCCCGCGGAGCGTCGCGCGCAGGACGACGCCCACTCGAGCGCGCGAAGAGTCATCTCGAAGGCCGGTGTTCCTCCGACCCGAATCTAGATCCTTTCCCGGGCAAGGGGAATCGTTTGGTGCGGGCCCGGTGGGAGCGCCAAGGCGGTGCCGTGAGCCGGGCACGGCCGCGCCGACCCACCGGAAGGGACCGCCGACTCCCCCGGGGCTGGCATCCTCACCACGCCCACCCACCCAAGTGGTTCCCCCGATTGCAATTTCGGGCGCCCTCGGCTAGGTTCTCGCAACCACTCGAACACCGGGAAGGGGGTGGGCGAGACGCTGATCTCATCTCCCGCGGGCGTGCTGGCGGTTCTGGCCGCGGTGACGTCGTTCTTCTTCTACCTCGAGAAGAGAACCGGCTGGAAGGTCTTCAACTACTTTCCGCCGCTCCTGTTCATCTACATGACGCCGGTGGCGCTCTCCAACCTGCACGTCATCCCGAGCGACTCGGATGTGTACGGCTTCATGGGCGCCAACATCCTGCCGGTGTTCCTGACCATCATGCTCCTGGACGTCGACGTCCTCGCGACGGTGCGCGTGATGGGGAAAGGCATCTTCGTGATGCTGCTCGGAACGGCCGGCGTGGTGATCGGGGCCCCCATCGGGTTCGCCCTCGTGCAGCATCACCTGGGCCCGGAGGCCTGGAAGGCATACGGCGCGCTCGCCGGAAGCTGGATCGGCGGCACCGGCAACATGCTGGCCGTTTCGCAGATGGTGGAACTCGACGACAGCTCGCTGGACTACGGCTACGCGGTCATCGCCGACAACGTCGTCTATCTGGTGTGGTTGCCCATCATGCTCGGGTCGAAGAACCTGGCCAGCAGGTTCCACCGCTTCACGAACGTCTCGTCGGAGCGCCTCGCCCGAATGGAGAGCGCGGCCAAGGAGCTGCTCACCGACAAGGGGAAGATGGAGATGCGGCACATCCTCTACCTGATCTTCCTCGGCTTCACGGTGACGGCGCTCTCGACGTTTCTCTCGCGGTGGATCCCGACGGTCGAGTGGTCCGGGGAGACCATCGTGTCGGCGAACACCTACAAGATCCTCCTGGTGACGTTCTTCGGCATCCTGCTCTCGTTCACCAAGGCGAGCCGGATCCCGGGCTCGCACCCCTTCTCGATGGCGCTCGTCTACCTGTTCGTGGCGCGGATGGGGGCGCGGGCGGACCTCAGCGACGTCGACAGCTCCGTCGTGTGGTTCCTTCTCGGCGCCTACGTCTGGATCTTCGTGCACGGCGGCGTGCTGCTGATGGCGGCCAGGCTGTTCCGCGTCGACGTGCACACGGCCGCCATCTCGTCCGCGGCCAACATCGGCGGAGCGGCCTCGGCGCCCATCGTCGCCGCCTACCACAAGCCGGCTCTGGTGCCGGTTGCGGTCCTGATGGCCCTCCTCGGCTACGCCATCGGCAATCCAGCGGCTTTCGTGGCCGCGCTCCTCTGCCGCTTCGTCGGCTGAACCCACGCCCGCCATCCCGGCGAGGATCATGGGCTCGGGTCCCGGCGGGATCCACGTGGCCGGGGGCGACGACGACATCGTGCCGTTCGGCGAGAAGACGTTCGAGGAGCACGAGCTGGGTGGCGATGCGGACGCGACCGTGTCGAGCGCTCGAAAACCGGCAGCCCCCGGCGCCCCGCCCCGTGGAGAAGAGCGGCGCGGCCGTGTGG